>NZ_JADBUN010000235.1:0-11172 GCF_020245625.1 Microcystis sp. M049S2
TTCTAACACTTTCTGGTATAGTTCACTTATCATTTTCGTTATTTAGGTCATATATGGTAAATATGACTTATCTTTTTTTGGAGTCTGTGTCTGTATTTTATGCTACATAAGCTTTTCAGCTTGCTTGTCCCCCTGTCAGCTGTATCAGACTTATCTGAAATGACTATACCGAATCACCTCCGAAGATGGAATGGGCTTTACCCCCCGCTGCTTAACCCGAACTGGGGTTACTTAACTTTTCGCAATCCTTTAGAAAGATAGGCAACGAAAAAAGCTAACACTCCCGTCATCCCTACCTCGAAATAATTAGTCATGAGAATAGCGGTAAAAAAAAGGAGTAAGATGATTAATATAGTCCGCTTTTGTTCAGATAATTTCATCTCTAATTGCCTCTAATTCGGTTTTATTACTTAATGGTTGATAACCCAAAGAAAAAGCGAGAGAACTATCAAGAGAAACATCCTGCGGACGCGGCGCGCTCATGGGAACATCGCACTGTAAACAGGGTTTTATTTGTTCCCTAGGAAGGTTAAAAACTGCCGCCATTAGTAAACCAAATTGATAACGAGAAACTCTTTCTTTACCCCCCAGATGAATAATCCCTTGTACTTTTTCTAATGCCAAAAGTAAACCATTCACCGCACTATTAACCCCAACAGCCGTCCGATATTCATCAGTGAATAGAGATAATTCTTTTCCCTCTTGGAGGGTTTTTAAAAATGGTTGCAGGAAACTATTAGCACTGGGAGAAGGGGAACCAAACATCAAAGGCATTCGACAAATAGCCGCCAGAGGATATATTGCTAAAATACCCTTTTCTGCCGCTACTTTTTGCTCACCATAGACACTGACTGGAGAAACGGGATCATTTTCGGAATAGGGGGCATTTTTACCATCAAAAACCAAATCGGTAGAGGTAAAAACTAGGGGTATTTGATATTGACTACATAAACGGGCAATTTCTAGAGAAGCTGTCAGATTAATTGCCTCGGATGCTTGGGGAAATTCTTGACAGAGATTCGGTTTTGATTGGGCAGCCCCATGAATTACCGCGTCGGGTTTAATCTGTTGAAAAAGTTCTTTAACTGCGGCTAAGTCTGTTAAATTAATTTTAATTAAATTTGGGTCATTACTATTGACATTGTGATTAAGGTATGTACCGAAACTTGCCCAAGATGAGCGAGTTTTTTGGTAAATATGCCAACCTAAAAAACCACTAACTCCAGTGATTAACAGCGTTTTCATAGTTTAGAGATTAAATCCTTTTTCGTAGGCTAAAAACTGCACTTGCGGTTCCAAAGGTTCACTAACTAAACCAATTCCTGCAAATCCCCATCGCTGCATTAGTCCCTTTAATTGTGTTCCTGAGAGAGTTTCCACAGAAAAATTATTGGCTAAATCCTGAGCATGGGTATTGATATAACTTAAAGCATCGTAGGATTCTTTAAACAGAAGCAGATAAATAGCCAGACTTTCGCTTTCACCTTTTCTCAGACGCGCCACTAGGTATTGTCCGTCTTGTTTTGACCTGAGTAAATAATGTGTAGTTGCTAACATATTTTTCAAAGTAAAAAGTGAAAAGGAAAAAGGAAAAAAGGGGTTGGGGATTGGGTTTTGGTGTTTTAGGGTTTTGGTGTTTTAGGGTTTTAGTTGAAATTTCCCCCATCTCCCCATCTCCCCCCGCAACGCGCACGCAGTGGTCTCCCCACTGATAACTGATTACTGTTTACTGATAACTGATAAAATTTCCCCATTTACCCTACTTTAAATTCTCCAATTTAATTCTAGGATCTACAGCTTTGAGAAGCAAATCAGCCAGAAGATTACCGATAATCAACATAGTAGCACCCATCATTAAACTGCCCATAACTAAATATAAATCTTTAGCCGTCACAGCTTGCAGAATTAAACGACCTAATCCGGGCCAATTAAAGAAAAATTCGGCGATAAATGCCCCACTTAACAAACTGGAAAATTCAAAGCCCAAAAGAGTTATCAGAGGATTAATAGCATTGCGTAAAGCGTGGACATAGATAACTTTATTTTCTGGTAAACCTTTGGCCCTGGCGGTTTGAATATAATCCTGTCGCAGAACATCTAATAATTGTCCCCGCATCAATCTTTGTAATCCCGCAAAACTGGTAACTGTCAGGGCAATAGTTGGTAAAATCATGTGCCAAGCGATATCTAAAACTTTACCAATAGGGGAATATTCCGAATAGTTAATACTGGTCATATCGCCCACCGGTAAAAGCGGCGAGACATTTTGGGCGAGAATTAGCAGTAAAAGGGCAGTGATAAAACTGGGGAAACCTTGACCAAGATAACTGATAACTCGGAAAAATTTATCGATAAATTGGTTTTGTTTGACGGCGCTGACAATGCCCAAGGGAATCGCAATCGCCCAGGTTAGAATGATGGAAGTCAAAGACATTAATAACGTCGCTGGAATTCTCTCTAATAATAGGGAAGACACGGGACGAAAATAGGTAAAACTCAGACCAAAATTAAACTGAGTTACCACTTGCCACAACCATTTAAAATACTGGACAATCGGCGGATCTTTTAAACCAAAAAGGGCAATATATTGTTCTTTTGTTTCCTGACTAATCTTGGGATTAAGGTCAAGCAAAGCTAGAAAACCACCGGGGGTTAATTGGATAATAGCGAAACTCAAAGCCGAGGCCAACAACAGAGTTAATAAACCCTGGAGAACACGCTTGACAATATATAAAAAAGTTTCGCTAGTTAGGAGAGATTGTAACCCATTAGCACTCGATCGAGCGGTGGCCGCCTTATAATTATCATCAGTCGCCGTCATAGAAAAAAACCTAATAATCGATAATGGTAATAATCGGTAAATCGGGTAATTTTTCCCGACCACCGAGGTCGATTAACTCGATGATAAAAGCAAATCCTAACACCTCGCAACCAATTTTTTCTAATAAATCGGCCGTCGCTTTCGCCGTCCCTCCCGTCGCGATTAAATCATCGACAATTAAGACTTTATGATGGGATGCCACCGCGTCCTGATGAATTTCCAGGCTATCGCTTCCGTATTCCAAATCATACTCGATACTATGAACGGCGGCGGGTAATTTGCCCGGTTTCCGGACGGGAATAAATCCCGCTTCTAATTGGTATGCTAAAGGAACACCAAAGAGAAAACCCCTGGATTCCATACCGACAATGTAATCGGGGGATAAACCGTAATCGCGACACTTTGCCGTTAGGGTATCGATCGTGTAACGTAATCCTTGGGGATGATTGAGTAGGGTAGTAATATCGCGGAAGACAATACCCGGTTTGGGAAAGTCGGGAATATCGCGAATCAGTGATTTCAGATCCATTCGGTTTCCGTGTCTCGTAAAATGGGGGACAGCTATCTATACAATACAATTTACAATATCCTGACTCGATCGCCCTTGTGTTTTAGTTCTCCTATATCATGACCTCTACTAGCCTAACGCCCGAATCTACAACATCAGCCCCAGAAAAACCATTTATTTTAAGCGTTTTACCCGATTTTCCGATTGCTAGTCAGCAATGCGCCCTACATCTCCAACAGCATATCGATTTAATGCTATTAGCGTTGGAATCCTTAGAAGTCGGTGCCGGGGAGGCCCTGTTAGCCCTCTGTAAAGAACTAGGACTCGATAAAATTATCAAAAACCGGATTATTTTCTGGCGCTTACGCTGTACTAATCCGTGGCGAATTTCCTACACCCTCGACCGTCTCACCCTTGACCAAGCCAAAGCTTTAGTTATCATTGCCAGTTACCGGGCCAAACCCCTAGCCATATCCATCAGACAATTACTGTTAGCGCGGCAACAGATGGAGTCAAAAGGTTTACCCGTGGATAATAATTTTCTTTTATCAGAATACCTAGAACGATTTCGCTCCAATTTTCGCAGTCGCATGAACCCCCGCCGGGCCAAAGTATCGGTTTATCTAGCCGATGAAAATGCTTTAAATGAACTGGCTTTATCCCTCCTCGATCAGTTATTATTTTGTACTGGTACGACGGGAATGCAGCGCTTTTGGATTAGTTTATTTGATGGGGAGATAGTGTAAAAATGAGAAGACAGTATAGCTTGCCCAATTGTACCCTGATTCTCGATGGTTTCGGCGATGATTTCGCCCCGGCTAACCCCGGGGATAGCCGACCCTTACTCTCAATTTTGACTAACGTAGAATGTCGGTTAATCGGGGCCAATAAAGTCCTGCAAGGTGGTCGGGTTTTCTTGGAAAATTTGGCCCAAGCGGTCAGTCAGTATGCCCAAGAATTTTTGAGTGGTGTTCGTCATCCCCAAGACCCCGTCCATGAACCAGATCATGTGTACCTAGAAAAGATTGACCAGAATCTCCATCGTCTGGTCTGGTATCCATCAACGGACTTGAACATCCCAGAAAGTCCGGTCAACATAGAAATCAGTACCGTGCAGTTATTCGACTTAATAGAAGCGATTGACCAATTTTTTGCCGATACTCGCACTTTACCTGACCTAACCCTGAAATTACAGCCGGTTTCCCGTCGCTACCATAAGGTTAATGAATCGGCGGCCAGTCGAACAGTACCTTTTTTGGCAGGATTAGGCAGTCTTGTCGCTTGCGCCCTACTTTTCTATCTGTTACCCGTCCCCCAAGTCCGTAAACCCGAAAATCCCCCCATTCCCGCCGCTTCTCCCAGTCCCACCGTCCCCACTAATCCTGTCCCCCCTCCCAGATAAAATTAGTCCCCTAAGCTACATCTATAAATGGAGTGATGGGAATGTGGTTATAAACTTCGGCATTCTTTGCCTGAGCTTGACGGAGATCGTAGTCTGTTTGAAGATTCAGCCAAAACTGAGGACTGTTACCAAAATATCGTGACAGACGCAAAGCTGTGTCCGCACTGATACTACGCTTACCGGCTAAAATCTCACCGATACGAGTTTGAGCTACGCTTAAATCTTTGCTCAGTCTGTAGGGGGTAATATTGAGCGGTTCCAGAAAATCTAACTTGAGGATTTCACCGGGGTGGATATTGGGCAAATGGTCGCTGTTCATCGCATTTAGCTAATTTTAGTGGTAGTCCACCACGCTCGAATCCTAACGCCTAACAATACTATTGTCAAGCAGACGTAAGCCTTCGCCCCACACCCCACACCCCACACCCCACACACTGCTCTGTCCCAGTTTTTAGAGAAAGTAACCGAGAAAAACCTGATTTTTTTTTCACAAGTTAGAAAAATTGTGTTATACTGGTAAATCTGTGAAGGTTTTTCGATAGGGAGTATTGAAAAAAAAATGACCAAACTGGGAACCCATTTGATTGTCGATGCTTGGCAAGTACCTGCTGACCTCCTCAACGATCCCGAGCGCATTCGTCGCGCTATCCTCGATGGAATTACGGCAGGAGAAGCAACGCTGATCGATTTGTGTGTCCACCAGTTCAGTCCCCACGGAGTTACCGCGACGGCGACTTTAGCTGAATCTCATATCGCGATCCACACCTGGCCTGAACACGGCTATTTCGCCGCCGATTTATTCTTCTGTGGTGCCGGTAAACCCGTGGTTGCCATGGAAATTTTGACCAAATCCCTGCAAGCAGGTGAGATTAAAGTGCGGGAACTAACCAGAGGATTCCCCGGTCCTGCGGCAGTTTATGAAAGCAAAAAGGAAGAACCCCTTAAGTCTTCCCTGGTTATGGCCTAATTTTTAGGGCCAGCCTCAATAATAAGTTAGCAGCACTGGCAATCGCCTAAACTAAAATCGTGATCAGGATAACCTTTGTTTTTATCCTCGCCCTCTTTCCCTCTCTCGTTAGTCTCTGGTTAATTAACCGATCCCAACAGAGATTAAGTAACCGTTTGAGAGGGATTCGCCATCGTCACGAATACAGCACGGTGATGGCCAGTGATTTTTTGTCAATCCCTCTAGAGACAGAAAATAAACCGGCCTTTATCGGTGATCTTAGTTGTCGTTTTAATGCCTATTCCCCCCATTTGCGTTGTGCGGTTAATCCCCCAGGTCCCTGTGAAGGTTGTCGGCAGTACGAAGCTAAAACTGGCACAGTGTAGGCGGCTTGGGCTTCCAAACAGTTCCCTATTTGCTATCCTTAAAAATTATCGCTATCGCAATTGAGGAGTGTGGGAATAATGGCGTTCAAACGAAATTTGACCCTCTTAATCATCGGATTAGGATTAACTTGTTTACCCCTATATCCGGCCCAAGCTAACCAAATCAGCACCGTCACCCCGAATACGGCAGCCAATCAAACTCTTGCTACCCATCTGGTTCTAAAACTGAAAGAGAGAAAAGTTTACGTTTATCAAGATAGTAAAGTTTTAGCCCAATTTACCGTCGCCGTCGGCAAAAAAGGCTGGGAAACCCCCACAGGTAAATTTGAGGTGCGGGAATTAGTTCGCAATCCCGTCTGGAAAAGTCCCTGGACGGGAAAAGTCAGCGCTCCCGGTCCCAATAGTCCCCTAGGGGAAAGATGGATCGGTTTTTGGAGTGACGGCAAAAATTCCATCGGTTTTCATGGCACCCCCGCGGAAAATTCCCTCGGTAGCGCCGCTTCCCATGGTTGTGTGCGGATGCGGAATCGGGATGTGAAAGTGTTGTTTGATTTAGTCCGCATGGGAACCACCGTCATCGTTCAACCTTAATTCTGGCAGGTATTTTTTTAAGATGGGCAGGTCTTCCGGGCGATCTATATCGGCTAATTTAGGCAGATAAGCGGTCTTTAAAGCCAGTTTAGCGGCGATTGTCTGAGTTTTTGCCAAGACTTCCCCCGTTCCCCAAGGAATACCGTCAAAAAGCTCTGGAAAGACCTGTTTTAAAGCAATTAGGTAGTATCCTCCATCTAACGCCGGCCCTAAAACCATATCGTGGGTTTTTAGGGCCTCAAAGGCTGCTAAAATCTCTTTTTCCCCGATTTCTGGGCAATCTGTGCCAATAATAGCGATCGCTGTCATCCCTTGAGCAAAACCATCGGCAAAAGCATTTTGCATCTTTTCTCCTAAGTCTTTTCCCCGTTGAGCATGATAGGAATAATGCACACCTAACCAAGTACGCATTTTCTCCTCGCTGCCGCCATGGTAGTAAATGATCAGAGAGAGAAAATTCCTCAAACCCGCTAATTTACCGAGAGTATATTCGGCCAGTTTGCGGTGCAATTCTTCGGCTCCCTCGGCTGCCAAAGCTGGAATCATACGGGTTTTTACTTTCCCCAATTCCGGATAACGGGTAAAAATAATTAGTTGTTGTCTCCAGTCCACGAGTAATTGCGACGATGATATTAATTATTAGTTTTAGCCTACTGTCAATAGGAGGCAGCAAACCCAATAAAACAGGCTTTATTGGCTTAGTATAGATTATTTTAGTTGGTTATCTAATTCTGTGTTGGGTTTCGTTCCTCAATCCAACCTACAAAAGCGGCGATCGCTTGATTGAGTCGAAACCTTTTTCCTAGCGGCATTTCAGACTTTTTCAGCCAACCCTGATTAGCTAGGGACTAGGCTTTTTGGGTGAGTTTAAACAGGATAAACCAGCATCTTTAGCCGTAGGATACTTGATTGGGACAAAAGCAAAATCTGAACTTAGTGTCCGACACTCCACAATGTGAACAAATTCTACGGAGGGATCTTGGGGATCGCCATTTTCATCAATTTTTTTGCGATCACCATTTTCATCGAATTTAATTGTCCCAGTTGCACCTTTAGTGACAAGAAAATCAAGAGACTTTAAGTGTTCACGGATATTAATTCGTGTGGGAGTATTTGCCTTTTCTAGAGCTTTTGTTAGAGCAAGCGTTGCATCATAGGATAGGGCTGTTATTGCATTAACAGAAGTTGTAGTCCATAAAATTTTGGCATCCTTAAGAAAATTTTTGTTAGGACTGGTTAAAGAATCCCAAGGAACCGCAATAACAAACTTTTGAAAAGGTTGTAGGTTGTTAATTTGTTCTAAGGTACGAGAACTACGAAGCCCCCATGATCCGATAACCCAATTTTGACTATTATTAAGTTTTATAAGTCTAATTGCATCGCCTTGAGCATCGCCAATTGCTTTTGGGAATAGTACAAGCCCTATTGTTTCTGTTATTTTTTCTTCTTTCTGTCGTCGTAACTCTTGGATGGCTTCTTCTGCCTTAAAATTATTTCCGAGATCAAATTCATCTAATTTTACTACAGTTCCAGAGAATGGAGGGCGTGTAAAAATAGTTTTAAAACTATTAAAAAAAGATTCACTAAATGGACTTCCTTCACTATAAAAGCCCACCACTTTTTTAATAGACTTTTCTTGTAAAAATTTTGCAATGGCAGGAGATTGTTGATCGCTGGAAAAAACAGTTCGCAGGAAATTTTTTCTGGGGTATTTAGTAAGCTCGCTAGTCGTTGATCCGGGAGAAATCAAAACTAAATCATTTTCCTTATAAATATCCACCGTTGCCACAGTCATTTCACTGGGATAGTGACCAACAACCCCTAAAATTTCAGGACGCTGGGAAAGAGATGATGCTGTCTTTTTGGCTAGTAATTCGTCATTTTCATCATTAGTAATGACAACTTTTAATCCCTTACCATTAATCGCTTTTTTGTTGATAAAATCTTGATCTGGAAAATACTTGAGGAATGGATCATTGTCATTTAAAATTCCTAGATTAATTTTTGTTTGTAATTGTGCTACTCCTCGTAACATTTCTTTTGCTCGACTATCACCATCATCATCATTAAAGTCACTTTGATTTTTGGGAATACTAACAGCAATAGCAATCGTGTAATATGGCATTTTATTGGCTTCTAGTAAAGCATTATTTAAGTAAATTAATGTTTCTGCATCTAGCCTATCCTCTTGCCATGCGTCCTTAAATCTTAACAGGGCTTTTTGATAATCACACTGTGCAAAATATTCTGTACCTTTCTTCTTGTTAAACAATTGAGAGTAATTAAGAATTTCTTCTCCTTCACTAATAAAGTCGTCCGTTTGTTTTGGACAATCCGATGGAATTAATGGAGTAATAATATTATGGCGATTAATGGCAATTAAACTTACAACTGCTATTGATGCTATTCCTATGCTAACTGGCAGATTTAATTTGAAATTTTGGAGCTTTGAAGTTTTTATAGAATGCAAAATTTGGGCAATTTTTGCAGAAGGCGAAGTGATTGGTGGAATCGTCGTAGTAATGGGATAAACCTCATTTTGCACTTCTTCTTCAATCACCTGAATATCCTCATCCCTGAGTCCATAAATAATTTGCAGTTTCTTTAAACTCTCTCCATCTTTGTTTTTCAATGGAGTATGATTAGCAGCAGCTATTATTTTCCGAAACGCATTCCTATATTTCTTAATATTGTCTCGTTGCTGTAGCAGTGGTTTAAGAACTTCTGTTTCAATCGTTCTGGCTTCATCTGGTGAGAGATTTAATTGATCTATTGTTGCATCCAAAACTGCCCTATCTGCAGCAGAAAAGTCTTCCTCCTTAAAACAATAATCTTTAATATCCTCATCATTCCACTTTTTAATAATATCCTCAACTATTTTACGATACTTAAATTTAGGATCATTAGCAGCAAGAGGAGATTTGGCTAAATAAATAGTATCCTCTCCTTCAAGAGAAAGATAAAATTTGGGAGTCATTGCCGGGGCAGCTTCCTTTACTCGTTCGCTGGCATACTCATGCAATTCATTAACAGAAATTAATTGATCACCATCCTGATCTGCTGCACCAGTTTCAATTCCTTCAACTAGATATTTTGTATAGATGGACAAATCGTTATCTTCCGACTCAAAAGAATATTCAATTGGACTAGAAGAGGTCAAAATCGCCCTTCCTTTACCTCCTAATTCCTCTTGAATGTTAAATTCCCCTTTGATTGGCATTCCCTGAACCAATGCTCCGCTAAAACAGCAGTCGAGAATAATTATCTGCCTTTGGGAACGACTATCTGTGATGTACTCTTGAAGTTTAGTTGCCGCTAAAGCTGTTGCAAGAGAAAAATTTCCCTTCTGATCACGCCCAGTGTCTCTTGTACTTAGAAAAAATCTAGCCTTTTGATCTTTAAGTCCATGCCCAGAAAAATATAAAAGCACCAAATCATCTTTCTGTCGATCAGCAAATAAATCGTCAACTGCTTTTTCCATGCTCCCTTTGTCTGGGTTAGGCAAAACTGTAACCTGATCAAAGGCTCCCATGTCTGGATGCTCTAATACTCGGCGCATTGCTTCAACGTCTAGAATGGCACTAGAAATTGGGCGCAATCCTGCGGAATACTCGCTCACACCAATTAACAAAGCAAATTTTGCCATAATACCTTCTTTAACCTGAGATAAAGTCTTGAGCCGCTTTAATAGCCATTTCCAATTCTTCTCGACTGTGAGCCTTAACCGTCAACTTGCGACCATTGGCCTCTACCGACAATTCTATCGGTTTACCTCCCAGGCGATCGCCCAGAAACCCTAACAACTTTTTCCCATTAGCGGGGTTAACTTCGGTCATTAACATTCCTCCCAAAAAACCGCCCAACGACTTATTACCTTCAGGGGGATTGGGATCAAGAATACGTTTAACCGATTCAACTTCATCTGCCTGTTGTAGTTCTGTCAGTAATACTTGGGCCTGTTCGTCGCGTTCTTCAGGCTCCAGGTTAGGATCGTTAAAAGCGATCACCAATTTAATCGTAGATTTGTTACTCATAGGAAGTTGAGTTGAAATAATATAGGATAATACTAATCTTACTGAATTATGCAAATTTTACCATATAGCATCTGAAATCTAAATAAGTGATCCCATTTTCATACTGCCCCTTGCCGAGTGCAGATTTCTTCACTGATGTTGTGCTGTTGCTGGACATAGAAGATCGATTTTTCAACCTGCTCCAAGAAATCATAACAATTATCGTGTGTTGGGTTTCGTTCCTCAACCCAACCTACTACTACTACAGGCTAATGGCGATAATTCCGCTAGAAAGTATGAGAATGTGTCTGACATTCCTGACAGGGGGTGAGTATTGGTATCATGATTAAAAGTAAGGATATAGATAGGGTTTGCGGCAAAAAGTAGGGGCGAAGCATTCGGATAGAAAATCTACGGTTTCACCGATAGGTTATTGCCCGAATGCTTCGCCCCTACAGGACGCGGGCCGATGAAGACGCAAGGTTTTGAACGACGATTCTCTCAA
>NZ_JADBUN010000236.1:0-12873 GCF_020245625.1 Microcystis sp. M049S2
GCGCAGGAAAGTTCCCGCAAGTGGTTTAACCGGCGAATGTTTACTTATTTTGCTCGCTTTCATGAGAAATTTGTCTTACCGATTTATCCGATTGTAATTTTTTCTTATTCAAAGCCAAAAAGAGCAGCGATTAGTCAATATCTGGTCGATTTTCCCGATTTTAAGGTATTAGAATTTAACTATCAAGTAGTGCAGTTAAATCGATTAAATTGGCGAGATTTTCTCAATCAACCGAATCCGGTTGCTTCAGCTTTGATGGCGAAGATGAACATTGCCGAGAAAGAGCGAGCAAAAGTTAAGGCGGAATGTCTGCGCTTGTTAATTACTTTAAGGTTAAATCCTGCGAAAATGCAATTAATTTCCGGATTTATTGATACATATCTCAATCTAAATCCTGCCGAAGAGATACAATTTCAAGAAGAAATTAGCACATTTAGTCAACCCGTACAGGAGGGAGTTATGCAAATTACCACCAGTTGGATGCGTCAAGGTATTGAACTAGGTATTGAACAAGGTATCGAACAAGGTATTGAACAAGGTATTGAACAAGGTATTGAACAAGGTATTGAACGGGAAAAGACATTGATTCTTCGTCAAATTAAACGCAAGTTAGGGGAGATTAATCCTTCATTGGAAACTAAAATTATGGAGTTAAGTATTGATGATGTAGAAGCATTAGGAGAAGCTTTATTCGATTTCTCTACGGTTGAAGATTTAATCAATTGGTTAAATACTTTAACTGCCTAGCTTTGACTTTGGTGATCACCTTTTGTCCATTTGTCAGAGAAAACGGGTTTCTCGGAGAAACCCGTTTTCTGTGGGGTTTTTAGTGGAAAGAGAAAGGTTAACGCGGAAGGTATCCCCGTCGCCATCACCCGCTAAAATTTTCATGGTGAGGAAGTAATTCAGAGATAAGCTTCAGTTATTAACGAATAAAATCAATCTGACAAATATTAAGAGGAACAATCGGTTCAAATTCTTTCCGGTCAGAAGTAACTAGAATTCCTTTTTCTTGATTGGCTAAAGTTAAAGCAAAACAATCAGCTAAAGAAATGCGTTTAATTACTGCTTTATATTTGCTTACTTGTCGCCAAAAATTGCCACTTAAATCAAAGCGAGTTTTTATGTTAATATTGCTTAATTCTTGAATTAGTTTTTCTGTTTCTGATTCTCCTATATCTCGATAAAAATTATAGTAAACTTCGCCAAGATTAATAACATGAATCATCTTGTTATTATTTTGATTAGTGATGGTTTCTCTAACAAGATCCGCTCCTGTTTCATTACGAAAAAAAGCAATTACAGCACAAGCATCTAAAATGATATTCATCTATTACGCTCCTCCCAATCAATTTCTGCTTGTTTTTGTTGGGCAAAATCTTCACTACTGGTAGGTGCATGAGCATATTTACCTTGTAATGATTTAATTAACTGTTGTATTTCTTCTTCTGATTTAGGTTTAATTTGAAGCAGAAAATTTTGATCAATTAACTCTCTGATTTGCAGTAATTGTTCGTCAGAAAGATTAGCTAATGATTGAATTATTTGTTGACGTATTGCTGTAGAACTCATGATTATTACTTAGCTACAATTAAGTATAAAAAAAATTACTATGATTATAATACATCACAAAAATGCTGATTTGCAAGCAAATCTCTAAAATCAGGTAAAATTAAGCAAATTTCAGGGAAATTTTCATTCCTTTCGCAATCGCCCCATGGCGGAGTTGGGATTACCCGATCTTTCGCTAAATTCAACTAACCCGATCCCTTTTTGTCAACTTTTGTCCACTTTTATCGATTTAATGTTCACTTTTGCTGAAGTTTTTTGTAAAGAAATTTTACAATTTAGATTTTATGCTTGACTTTTTCAGGAAGTAAGTATATAACCGGATATTAACGAACCAAGTAGCAGGGTAGGGGCGATGCGATCGCCCCTAACTCTTATTAGCCGTCTAGGTTATGGATTTTACTCAAAGGCTCGCCAGCAGACAACTGGGAGCGCCTGAAGGGAAACCAGCCTTTAAGTCAATTGCAATCGGCTATTCACCATATCGGTTAGTTAACCTAATCTCAATCTATAAAATATTTTCACTTTTTCTGGAGTGATAAATTATGCTTAATAATCCCGGAGTTTTAGCATTTAGTGCGCCGACTTATACGCTTACTGAAAACGGAACTACTATAACTCAAGTAACAGTAACTCGCACGGGGGGAAGTGATACAGAAGTCAGTGGGACGATTACTTTAAATAATGGTACAGCAACCGCAGACGATTATAATAATACCCCCATTAAGGTTACGTTTGCTCATGGGGATAGTGCGCCTAAAATTATTACGATTCCGATTAAGGAAGATAGTCAGTTTGAAGCGGTGGAAACCCTTAACCTATCCTTGACGAATCCGACTAATGGGGTGACGATTGGTACACAAAATACGGCAATTGTCAAGATAATTGATAATGATAATTTTGTCTTTAATAATACGGATATTCAACCGACAAAACTGGAGAAGTTGACGTTACCGATTCCCACAGCGTTGAAGCAGTATGAAACCCTCAGCAGCGAATTGGATAAAGCCAAGGTTAAATTAGACACGACGGAGCAACAGTTAAGGTTAGCTAATGATGATTATTCCTTTGCGAAGGAAACCTTTGAAGGGAGTCTCAGTAAGCGGAAGTCTTTAACTGACATTTTGCAGAATCTAGCAAATAAAAAGACGGCTTTAACCTCTAGCTTTACTAAAGCTAAAACAGAAATTGAGCAAAAACAGAAGGATATTCAGAAAAATATTGATGATGCTTATACTCGTCTGAAGGCTGAAACGAATGCGGGTCTAAAAGATGGGATTCAGAAGGAGATTAATGGTTATCTGATTCAGATTGAGCAACAACAGAATTTACTGTCAATTGCGACGACTAAGTATAATCAGGAGTTGGCGGTTGTTATTTTCCAAATTGATGACTCAAATCAGGAGTTACAGGGACTTGAGAGTAATATTATTCCTAAGCAAGTTGAGGATTTAGAGAAGAAAAATCAGGCTTTAGTCGGTGTTAAAACGGCTTGGGAAGGGAATAAGCAAGCTGTGACAGTTGCGGATAAGGCGCTGGGGGATTTGCTGACGGATTATGCTTTTCTCAAGACTCAGGATTATTCGTCTAAGTTTTTGCAGGATACGGTTGATAGTCTTAAGCAAAAAATTGGTGCGCTTCAGGCTGATTTAACGGCTTTGAAGAGTGGAAATGGGTCTAATTCTGAGATTGCGGCGTTGGAAAAGGCGATTTTAGAGAAGCAGAAGGTTGTGGGAGAGGTACAAGATTATCAGAAAACGGTGTTAGCGGGAGAGTTGGAGTTTAAGCAGGAGTTGGAGACGAGAAAGGCGACTTCTGCGGACCATGAAGCATCGGTTAAGGTGGCTTTAGGGAATAATAATATTGAGGGTTATGTGAGTTTAAACAGTCAATTGGCTAACCAGTTGAAGGGTTTAACGACTGTTTGGGTGGATAATTTAGAGGATAATCATAATCTCACGATTAAGGTGTGGAATGGCTCTCAAGCTACGTCTCAGGGGTTTGATAGTTTGACGAGTTATATTGATGAGAATTTGGCGACTCCTTATGGGGATTATTATCTGAATGAGATTCAGCTGGATGAGGCGTTACAGATTCGGGAGTCAACGGTAAGACGGCGCGATGCTTTGGCGGATAGTGTTGATTTTGTGGAGGATGCGCTGTTTTTGGCGAAGAAACAGTTACAGGAGTATCAGGATTTAGCGAAGTTAGGTCAGCATTATTCAGATTTAACTAAGTATGAAAAACAATATGCACTGTTAACCAGTCTTCGGGATTCTTTTACGCGCTTCTTTGGTAATTATTCAGCTTTATCGGGTACTTATAATAATTTAGCAAATGTTGATACTCAGATTAATCATACTAAGCAATATGCTCAATCACGGGTAGCGGCGTATAATCCTAAAACTCGTCCAGAAACGGGTAATTTATATTTTAAAACTGGTTATGGACGCTCCTATAATATTCAAAATTGGGCAACAACTATTGGAGGAAATTTAGTTACGGTTAATGATATTCAAGAACAGTTTTGGATTACTGATAATTTTGGCACAAATTTCTGGATTGGGTTAACTGATGATCACAATCATAATGGTCCTTGGCGTTGGTTTAGTGGAGAGCCTTATCAATATCAATCATGGCAATGGATACCAGGCGAACCTAATAATGCAGGGGGAGAAACATTTGTTGTTTCTTTAGGTCGTGCGAATGGTTGGAATGATATTGACTGGGAAGATAATCGTCAAGGGTTGGTTGAGATTAATCTTGAGATTAGTCTTAAGCCTTTATATAATCAAAGAAATGGTATTATTCAGAACATTAAAGATGCTAATGTTAATGCTTTTGATGCTTTAAAGTCTCTGAGTGATTTGTTAAGTAATAATCAGTTAGCATCTCTCTTGCAAGGGGTAAATATAGGTTTTGTCAAGAGCTATTTAGAAAAGTATAATGAAATTTTTACTCAATCTGGTGGGATTATTGATGAGGCGACGTTAAAGCGGTTTCAAAATGAGGTTTTTACGCCGTTGTCTCAAGCTTATAATCAATTAGCGACGGGTTCTTCTGTTGAGGGTTTGATTGGCAATAACCGTCCTCTTTTAATTAGTAATCTAAATCAAGAACTAACTAATAAATCTCAAGATTTAGTGGTTCAGATTGATTTAAATCCATCAAATGTTAAATATATAACTTCTTCCATTGCGGTTGAGTATCAGGGTCAAAAATATTATGGTTGGATTACCTATGATAACTCAGTATTGAAGCGTCAGGGGCAAGAGTGGCTAAGTGGTGATAAAATACAAGATTTTGGTTTTAATTTTCTTGGCAAAACCTATTATCGCCAAGATTTTTATTGGGATACAACAGGGATTTCTTTAGGATTTGTAGATGGAAATCCTGTTGCGGCTCTTTTTGCTTTCAATACTCCAGATGGCCGTAATTTTGGGTTTGGACAAGAATCGACTTCTAATATCAATTGGACTCACGGCTTTCTACAGTGGGATTATCCAAACGCCCGATGGATTGAAAATGTGGGGACTATTGATTTTTCAGATCCAGCTAATGTGCAACATTTGGAATGGCAAGAACAATGGATAGAAACGAATTTACAGAAGTATATTAAACAAAAACGAGATAGTATTATTCCTAATGGTGTAAATGATCAAACAATTGCTAACCTTCAATCTCTTCGCCTAGAAACCGCTTATCTAACCCTACAAGCACAACAAAACCCAGACAAAGTACAGAATTATTTGCAAACCTATAACGCTCTAAAAGTCTTAGGGACAACTGAGAATCAAGGAACAGATTTAAGTCTTTTTGATATTGTGACTCCTCAAAATGGAGTCTATCAAGACTGGCTGAGATTTGATTATGGTGCAAATATTATTCCTGGTGACTTTAATGGCGATGGGAAAACTGACTTTATTCGTCAAGAAAAAGGCGGGTGGGATGATGAAACAAGTAATTCATTCAATATCTACTTTTCCAAAGGTGACGGACAATTTGATATTGTAACTCCTAATATCTACGACTATCAAAATTATCTAAGATTTGATCCTGGTGTTAACATTATTCCAGGTGACTATAACGGAGATGGAAAAACTGATTTCATCCGTCAAGAGAAAGGTGGATGGGATGATGATACTATTGCCTCATTTCAGATTTATATTTCTCGCGGAGATGGCTATTTTGATATTATTACTCCTAATAATGCTGACTATCAAAATTATCTAAGATTTGATCCTGGTGTTAACATTATTCCAGGTGACTATAACGGAGATAGAAAAACTGATTTCATTCGCCAAGAAAAAGGTGGATGGGATGATGATACTATTGCTTCATTTCAGATTTATATTTCTCGCGGAGATGGCTATTTTGATATTATTACCCCTGAAGGTGGTGTGTATCAAGACTGGCTGAGATTTGATTATGGTGCAAATATTATTCCTGGTGACTTTAATGGCGATGGAAAGACTGATTTTATCCGTCAAGAAAAAGGCGGGTGGGATGATGAAACAAGTAACTCCTTCAATATTTACTTTTCCAAAGGTGACGGAAAATTTGACATTATAACTCCTAACATCCAAGACTATCAAACTTTTCTCAGATTTGATCCAGGTGCGAACTTAATTCCTGGAGACTATAACGGGGATGGAAAAACTGATTTTATCCGTCAAGAAAAAGGTGGATGGGATGATGATACTATTGCCTCATTTCAGATTTATGTTTCTCGTGGAGATGGCTATTTTGATATTATTACCCCCGAAAATGGAGTCTATCAAGACTGGTGGAGATTCGACTATGGTGCCAATATAATTTCAGGGGACTATAACGGCGATGGCTATGATGACTTTATTCGACAAGAAAAAGGAGGATGGGATGATGATTTAACAAACAATTTTAATGTCTATTTTTCTAATCCTGCAAAACAACAAGCTCTTAAATTATTAGGGTCTAATGATGGAGTTAAAAATATAACCTTTAACTCTCTCCGCAATCAATACTATCCCGAACTCAACAACCCCACCACCCTCGCCACTCTTCAACAACAAATCAGCGACCAACAAACCCAATCCCAACAAGAAATCGACCAACTAAAAAACAGCATCAGTCAAAAACAAGCTGAAGCCGCCGCCTCCATCTCCCAAGCCGACTGGTATCAAGAAAAATCCGCCTTTTATTGGGAACAAAGCCGTAAACAAGGACCCACTTGGATCGAATGGCGTAGCTATAAAAAAGGCGGACTATTTGGCAGTAAAACTAAATGGACAGCTATCACCCATGTTGACCACGATTGGATTATCTGGGACACCTACACCAAACAAGCGACCGCCCTCCGAGAACACGCCGCCCAACTCCTCAAAGGAGTCGAAACCGATACATTAAATAAAGATACCACCACCACCATCCTCGACCAATGGAATAAAGCCAACGCCGTCGCCAATGAAGCCGCCCTCAGCCAAAGCGAATTTATCCACCTCCTGCAACAACTGGAAGCAGAAAGAAAACTCAGCGAAGACAAAATCGCCCAAATAAGTGACTGGGAAAAACTCCTCCCCATCCTGCAAACCCAACTCGAAATAGCCACCCAAGATGCAACCACCGCCACTACCAACGTCCAAAAAGAAACCGGCGAATACCAAACCAGTAAAGACAACTATCTAACCGCCCTCAACAGCGTCCTAGAAAAACGCGCCGAACTGCAAACCAAAACCCAACTCCTGCAACAAGACATCACCGCCGCCAAAACTTGGGTGACACAACAAACCATCTACCTCGCTGACGAACTCACCCAAACCCAAACCCTCATCACTCAACTGCAAACCCAGCGGGATTTGATCCCCCCAACCTCCCTTGATAATGGGGGCGAGGAAAACCTCACCAAAAAAGCCCAATTAGACCAATCCATCCAACTCCTCACCCAAAAACAAACCGTCCTCACCTCCCAACAAGCCACCCTCACCCAAAAACAGACCCTCCTCTCAACCCAAGAACAGGTACTCGTCACCGAGTATCAACTCCTCGATGCGACTCTCGCCAGTCCCGACAAAGACACCAGCACCCTCGAACAACAACTCACAGATACCAGGAAAACCCTCGCTGAAGTCCAAAAACTCGCCGAACAAGCCGAAGCCAGTAGCCAAGCTTTAACCGCAGTCATGGATGACCTGCAAGCCTCTCTCCTGCTGCAAAACGACAAATACCTCGCCGCTATTAAAGACAAACAACAGGCACTGAAAAAACTCCTAGAAGCCACTGAACTCGAAAAAAATTACACCCTCCAAGCCACTACTAAACGCCAAGAATTAAACAGCTTTGAAAGCCAACTGCTGACTATTCTTAAACAAGCCAACGATGCCGGAAGCCAAGAAGCCGCCCAACTTCTGGAAGTAGCCAACGCCAACAATATGGCTACTGCCGCCGAACTTTATTACAAAGACTATCGAGATTTAGCCAGCGATAAAGGTGGCGGTTGTTCAGGAGGAATCGCCAGACCCGAAGATTTAATCTTAGCCGATAAATACTATGCCGAAATGCAGCAATATCGGCAACTGCAACAACAGGCGCAACAACAAGCCAGCCAATTTACCGCCCTTCGTCAAGCTGCTGAAAATCAAATTACCCTCTTAGAAGGACAAAAAGCGCTCGCTACCGAAGAATTGGCACAACTTCAACAAAGTATCGGCAATTCTCAAGAAGCAATTGAGGCCCATAAACAAGAAATCGCCGTTGCTGAATTTCGTATTGATGCCCTATCCCAACTGAAAAACTGGACAAATCAAACCTTATTGCAAGTTCTTTCCGTTGAAAAATTCAACTTAGCGCAGGCACAATTAGAACAAGAAATCGCTGAAAAACGCGGTCAATTAATTGATGATGCGGTGGCAGCCCAGTTAGAAAAACAACGGTTAGATATTCAACGCGATCGTCAAATTGCCGTCACCAAACTTGAACAATTAAACCAACTTAACACCGAAGAAGCACTCCAGCAAGCGATTAACAACCTCCGCACCGACTTAGGCATTAACCCGATTGCCAATATCATCACCCAAGCTGACTATAAAGGACAACTCGCTGGCATCTTAGCCGATTTAGATGCCCTCAAACAAAAACAGCCCAGCTTACCCGCTGAATTGGAGAGCATATTAACAGCAACTCGTCAAGATATTCATGATGCTTTACAGGGGAAAGAAGCCGCAACCATTCAGGATAATTTGCTGAAAACGGTTGATGGTTTAATTGATAAGAATAATAAACTGAATGCTGAAGTTACGAAATTAGAGCAAGAAGAACAGCAATATTTAGGCATTCTGAAACAATCAGAAACCGACCTCAAGGGAGCCAGTAAAGCACTCTATGATGAGATTCAGAAAACAGGGGTATTAACTCAAGAAAAAGAGTTACTCAGTCAGCAGAATTTAGAGATACTTTATAAGATTGGCTATGCTCAAGGTGCAGTTGATTTATCCGATGATTTAGCGCGACAATCTCAACAGCTTTTAAGTCAGATTATTGAGGGGCGAGTTAAAGAAAGAGAAATCAGAAAGAAAGCCTTTGTTAATGAAGTTTTAGGGACTGCTGCTTTAGTTATTGCTATTGCTTCGGCTGCTATTACAGCAGGGGCTACTTTATATGCCTATGCAACAACGGCGGCTACGTTAGGAGCCTCTCTAGCAGCCGCATCCTCATTAACTATTGTTACGACACTCAATGTTATTGGTGCCTCAATTAGTGCTGTTCAATCAGCCTATAATGGGGACTGGGCGGGTGCAGTTTTCCATGCAGCAATGGCTTTTGCCAGCTACGAAATTAGCGATATTAATAGCGAACTAGCGAAGAATCCTCAAGTTATTGAAACCACCAAGGCAATTGATGTTGCCAAAGAAGCAAAAGATTTGAGCTTAGTTGGTGAATTAACCCAGAAATTAGAACTCTTAAAATATGAGTTATCACCTAATCTACTCAACCTAACCAGATTCCAAACAGTCGCCCAAGGTGCTTACTCATCCTATCAGTACGCCAAAACAGGAGATACTACTCTCGCCTTATTATCTGGGGTTCAATCATTAGCTAATGCCGCATCTCTTGGCATTAAAGACATCACAAATTTAAATCAAGCTTCTGATATTCAAAAATTCTTTATTACAGCAGGACAAGTCTCTCTGGTAACAGCCCAAGGCATCAAAGCAATTGAAAATGGCAACTGGTTAGATGCGGCTAATGCAATCGGTAAGATTGCCGGACAAATTGACAAAAACTTTGCGTTAGGATTAGGGGAAGCTGGGAAAAAAGAACTAATAGATTTGACGGGATTAAAATGGGAAGAAATTCAAGACTTTGGGAAATTAAGTTCAGCCTTATATCAAACTATCGACAATAAAGACTGGATTAAAGCCATTCAAACAGCAGGTAAAGCAATTAACCTTGTGGATGATAGTTTATTAGGGGTTGATTTAGGAACCGAAGCCCATAAAGCTATTAAAGATTTAACGGGGTTTGAATGGGAAGAAGTCGAAACTATCATTCAATCGGGAGTTAAGCTGGAAATTGCTGTCAGAGAACGTAATTTAGAAGCAATTACTCAATCTGTAAAAAGCATTGTAAATGTCTGGGTTACTGACGATAAACTCAAACTTGAAGCACAAAAAGTTACAGGACTTTCTTGGGAAGAAATCCAACGAATTACCCAGACAGGAGAAGCCATTAATAAAGCCATTGAAAAAGGAGATACAGCAGCTTGGATTAAATCCAGTAATGAACTTCTGGACATTTGGCAAGGTAATCAAACCCTCCAAAACTTCTTAAAAACTAACCTAAATTTAGACTGGAAAGATTTCCAGCAAGTTGTTAAAGCAGGTCAATCTATTGCCATCGCTACTGATAAGCAAAGCGTTGAACAATGGGGACAATCTCTCAAAGAAGTTCTCAATATTTGGTATGATGACGATACGCTTAAGAACAAATTAACAACTGTATCTGGACTTTCTTGGGAACAAATTCAAAAGACAGAGGAAACCATTTCAACCCTTAATAAGGCCTACGAACAAGGTAATACTTTAGCTTGGATAGAAGCTAGTAACAAAATCCTGAAACTTTGGGAAACAGATCAAACCTTAGCCAATAAAATTAAAGTCAATACAGGCTTAGATTGGCAAGATTTTGAGAAGATTGTTAAAGCTGGACAAGCTACTGCGATCGCTGTTGACAGTGAAAAGTTAAAAGATTGGGGACAAGCGATCAGAAAAGTCGCTAATATTTGGGCTGATGATGCCACATTAAAAAGCAAAATTGAACAAGCAACGGGACTAACTTGGTCACAATTAAATAAATTAGAAAACACTGTTCAGGAACTAGATAAAGCCACTCAAAATAATAATACTCAATCTTGGATTACTGCCAGTGATAATATTTTAACAATCTGGAAAACCGATCCTAGTTTTGCCAAAAAACTCAAAGAAGTTACCAGTTTAGACTTTACCGACCTAGAAAAAATTGTCAAAGCAGGTCAAGCTTCTGCAACAGCGATTGACAGTCAAGAAATCGCTAAATGGGGACAAGCCATCAGACGAGTGGCTAATATTTGGGTAGATGATAATACCCTAAAATCTACAGCAGAAGACCTCACAGGTTTATCTTGGGAGAAACTTCAAAAACTCGACAAAACCGTACAGGCAATTAATACTGCGATAAACAAAGATACAACCCAAGACTGGATAAATGCCAGTGATGCAATTCTGAAAATTTGGCAAGATGATCCTACTTTAACCCAAAAACTCACAACCTACACTAATTTGAATTGGCAAGATATAGAAAATATAGTAAAAGCCGGTCAAGAAATAGCTAAAGCCGTTGATCAACAAACACTAGCACAATGGGGAAATGCCATTAAGAGTGCTGTTAATATTTGGGTAGATAATAATACTCTAACTCAAGCTGAAAAAGCAACTGGACTTACTTGGTCACAGTTAGAAAATCTTGTCCTTACCAATCGATTAATTCAACAAGCCATTGACACCAATGACTTAGAAACATGGAAAAAATCAACCGATGAAATTATCAACATTTGGAAAGAAGATAAAGTATTGACTCAGAAACTCAAAGAAAAAGCAGGAATTGAATGGAAAGATATTGAATATATTGTTAAATCTGGTCAAGCGATCGCAACCGCATCTCAAGATACAACTCTAGAGAATTTAACAGCAGCTATTGAACAGATCGTATCTATTGGCGATCAAGATCCTCAACTTAAAGAGAAAATCAGAAGTATTTTTGAACTGGAATGGCAAAAACTAGAAGCAATTAGTCAAAAAAATCAACAAATACAAGCAGACTTAGCCCAACAGCAACAAGAAAACTGGGTCACAACCAATCAGAAATTGATCAACATCTTGGAGAAGAATGATGCTCTTATTCAAGAAAATCTTGCTCCCATTATCATTAACCCCATTCCCAATCAAACAGCAACCACTAATAAATTATTCACTTTCACTGTTGCTGAAACTACTTTCACAGACATAGATAAAAACGATTTTCTAACTTATTCAGCAACAGATGTGAATGGTAATTCCCTACCTAAATGGTTATCTTTTGATCCCAAGACAAGAACTTTTAGTGGAACTTCTAAGGATACAACAAGCTCTAGTGTCGATATTAAGCTTGAAGTAAAAGATACTAAAGGATTGTCTTCCAGTAACGTTTTTATACTCACCATTAATGCGATAAGCAATGCTACTATAGAAACCTTCGGTAACACCAAATTAGTCCAAGACGCAACTAATAAACTTTACACCCAAATTGGCAATAACAATCCCATCGCCATTAAAATTGGTGCCACTCAGATTACCACAAATACCTACCCTGGTTGGCAAACTCTAGCAGCAGAAACCGTCAACGGAGTCAATCAAGTTTTATGGAAATATAACGATAGTAATCATCTCCACTTGTGGAGTTTAGATAATAACTGGAATTGGCAATCTTCAAGCGGATGGTGGGGATTAAACTCTCCGGAAGCTTTTACTCAAGAAACCAACTTCCAACAAGACTTTAACGGTGATGGAATCATTGGTTCACCCTACACCACAATTGAAGCTTTTGGTAACACCAAATTAGTCCAAGATGCGACTAATAACCTCTATGCTCAAATTGGCAATAATAACCCCACTGCTATTAAAATTGGTGCCACTCAGATTACCACAAATACCTACCCTGGTTGGCAAACTCTAGCAGCAGAAACCGTCAACGGAGTCAATCAAGTTTTATGGAAATATAACGATAGTAATCATCTCCACTTGTGGAGTTTAGATA
>NZ_JADBUN010000237.1:0-6073 GCF_020245625.1 Microcystis sp. M049S2
ATCGTGATGGTTGGTATGAAATTCATCCCCTGTTGCGTCGCTACTTTCGGGATAAGTTAGAAGCATCACCCCACGCAGAACCAGCAAAACGCCGTTATTGTGGGATTATGGCCAAAAAATCGGCAGAAATGCCACAGAATCCCACTGTAGAAATCGTTGAAGAATTTAAACCTTTCCTTCTCCATCTACAAGCATCTGTCGGGGAATATCCCCAATATATCGCTGATGAGGATTTAGCTTGGTCCTATACGGGTTTAGCTTGGTATTATCAAGGACAAGGATTGTATGCTACTGCTGAACCTTACTATCAAGCTTGTTTAACCGCAACTCGAACCCACTTAGGAGACAATCATCCCGATGTGGCAACTTCCCTCAACAATTTAGCAGGATTGTACCAATCCCAAGGCAGGTACACAGAAGCAGAACCTCGCTATCTAGAAGCATTAGATTTGTATAAACGACTCTTAGGAGACAATCATCCCCATGTGGCAACTTCCCTCAACAATTTAGCAGAATTGTACCGTTCCCAAGGCAGGTACACAGAAGCAGAACCTCTCTATCTAGAAGCTTTAGATTTGAAAAAACGACTCTTAGGAGACAATCATCCCTCTGTGGCAACTTCCCTCAACAATTTAGCAGGATTGTACGATTCCCAAGGCAGGTACACAGAAGCGGAACCTCTCCATCTAGAAGCATTAGATTTGTATAAACGACTCTTAGGAGACAATCATCCCGATGTGGCAACTTCCCTCAACAATTTAGCACTATTGTACTATTCCCAAGGCAGGTACACAGAAGCGGAACCTCTCTATCTAGAAGCATTAGATTTGAGAAAACAACTCTTAGGAGACAATCATCCCTCTGTGGCAACTTCCCTCAACGGTTTAGCAAACTTGTACAATTCCCAAGGCAGGTACACAGAAGCAGAACCTCTCTATCTAGAAGCATTAGATTTGTATAAACGACTCTTAGGAGACAATCATCCCCATGTGGCAGCTTCCCTCAATAATTTAGCAGCATTGTACCGTTCCCAAGGCAGGTACACAGAAGCGGAACCTCTCTATCTAGAAGCATTAGATTTGACAAAACGACTCTTAGGAGACAATCATCCCGATGTGGCAACTTCCCTCAACAATTTAGCACTATTGTACAATTCCCAAGGCAGGTACACAGAAGCGGAACCTCTCTATCTAGAAGCATTAGATTTGAAAAAACGACTCTTAGGAGACAATCATCCCGATGTGGCAACTTCCCTCAGCAGTTTAGCATACTTGTACGATTCCCAAGGCAGGTACACAGAAGCAGAACCTCTCTATCTAGAAGCTTTAGATTTGAGAAAACAACTCTTAGGAGACAATCATCCCCATGTGGCACTTTCCCTCAACAATTTAGCAGCATTGTACCGTTCCCAAGGCAGGTACACAGAAGCAGAACCTCTTTATCTAGAAGCATTAGATTTGTATAAACAACTCTTAGGAGACAATCATCCCCATGTGGCAACTTCCCTCAGCAGTTTAGCAGCATTGTACTATTCCCAAGGCAGGTACACAGAAGCAGAACCTCTTTATTCTGAAGCATTACAAATTTGTGAACAATCATTAGGAATAGCGCATCCAACAACAATGACGGTTCGAGGAAATTATGCTATCTGCCTTCGTCGTGGGAGATAGCGTCTTAACTGTGATTTATGGGATTATGGGATAGACTATAATTGATCATTGATAAAGACTTGCCAAATACAACACAATCATAGTATTCACTCAATCATTCAAATCACAGCTTAGACTTATTATAGGAATCTTCCAGACTCTGTGCGATAAGCTTAACCTACAATATAATCGATCTTTGTGTCCTTTGTGCCTTTGTGGTTCCTTCCACTCCCTCGCCAGTAGGACTGTATCTTAGAATACATTTTACCCACCAAATCCAAGAGAGCCTTGAATGAACCAATCATAGTTAAGAGCGTTGGAAAAGAGGGTTCGTAGGCGCACGGATTTTCCATTATGAATATAGTATCCTGTCAAGTCGCCTTTGTCAAGAGAAAATTTAACAACATCCAGACAAACGTTATTGTAGGGGTAATTCATGAATTACCCCTACACCTATTACCTAGTCCAGTAGTCCACCACCACCATTGACAGTGATTGGAATGATTGAATGATGGACTATAATTGAATTAATCACTGCTCACTGATCACTGATAATAACCCTTGACCGCCAAAACGGACAACATCGGTACAAAATAACCCCGTTTCCTCCTGCACAGTTTCTATAGCTTTAACTGCAGCCTGCGGACTAAGATGAAAAGTATTTAAACTAATCCCCTTTACCTTCACCTCCCCAAAACTTCCCCCAGCGCTGGCAGTCATTTCGCAGAGTTTAATCACTTCCGTTAGGGGAGGGATGAGAATATCGGGTAAATCTTTGATATGAATTTGTCCAGCGCGATGGACGAGAATTAACCCCGTCGGTTGACTGCCACGCATTAAGGGTAAGGTAGCGGTGGAGCCAGGGTGTAAAAGGGAGCCTTGACCCTCAATAAACAGAATATCATTATTTTCTGCTGATTCTAACACCAAAGCCTCGATCGCACCAGCAGCATAATCGACGCGCACTGCATCCAAGGGTACACCCTTCCCCGCGATCATAATTCCCCCCTGTCCAGTGGCTAAAAATTGCGATTTTAGCCCTTTTTCTTGGGCAACTCGGTGTAATTCGATGCTAGTGGACATTTTGCCCACACTCATATCCGTCCCTACCGTTAGAATACGCTGACAGGTTAAATTTTTCGCCCGCGCTTGCCCAATTTTTAAGCCTTGGGGTTCCAGACGGATATCCCAAATCCATTGATCCGGTTTAAGCTGAGAAAAAAGGGGTTTTAGGGGTGTATGGAGACCATTAACGAGGGATAACCCCGCATTTACCGCCTCTTTGATTTCTTCTAGCCAATCGGGGGGTAAAATGCCTCCTGAGGGTGCGATACCAATTAACAGGGTATCGGGATGATAGGTTAGAGCTTCCCTAACACTAGCAACAATCGGCAAGGGGCGATCGATTCCGGCCACTTCTTTTAAGGTACTGCCGGCGCTTTCTGAGTCAATAATCGCCACTACCTGCGCTTTCGCGTAACGCAGATAACTTAACCCAGTTTTGCCGCGAGTTCCTTTGATTCCTTCGTGGAGAAGAATCGCTACTTTCTTGTCAGGAGTCAAATAATTAGTCATCTTTTATCCGTAAACTAACACCCAAACCGGGCAAATTATTTGTTTGTAAACGTCCCCTTTCCAAGCTTAAACCCGTAAAGGGATCATCGCGTAAATTTAAATGACTATCTAGGTCAAGATAGTTGACAAGCGGGCCAAGATGTGCTAGGGCAGTATTGGCTAAACTGCTGTCAGAGTAACATCCGAACATAATTTGCAGTTGGCAAGCTTGGGCAATATGAATCATTCTCTGCACTTCTGCTAATCCACCGGCTTTCATTAGTTTAATATTAATGCCGTGGACTCGATCGGCCAGTTTCGGGATATCTTGACTAGAAAAACAGCTTTCATCGACGAAGATAGGTAGGGGCGATTTTTGGTATAAATCAATTAAATCTCGTTCTTGTCCCACGGATAGGGGTTGTTCCACATAAATAACGCCTTTTTCCTTTAACCATTGGCACATTTTCACCGCATCCCTAAATGTCCAACCACCATTAGCATCGACAGTTAGGGGCAAATGGGGGACAATTTCTTTAATGGCCAGAATTATGGCTTGATCGGCTTCTATACCGTCTGGTGAGCCTAATTTGACTTTTAATAAGCTAAAATCGCCAATTTCTAGCCAATCTAACAGCCTTTTCTGCACATTTTCCGGAGAATTTAAACCGATAGTAACAGAAACCGGCGGAATTAAAGAGCGATCGAGTCCAAAAATTTGCCAAAGAGGTAAATTAGCTTTTTTGCCTAACCAGTCGTGCAGTGCCGTATCAATAGCGGCACGAGTAGCAGAAGATATCTGATTTTGCCATAAAATTTTTTCAATTTCTTGGCGTTGACAGGGGTGAAAAGATTGTAAAATAGGAGCGATCGAGTTTAATTCTTGCAGGATTTTATCGGGTTTTTTATCCTCGCTGGTAATATCAAAAGGGGATGCCTCTCCCCACCCTTCGATATTTTCCTGGCTAATTTTCAGCCAGATATTAGTATTTTCGCTGGTAGTGCCGCGACTAATCGTTAAAGGTACTCGTTTATGAATAGTAAAAGTTTGCCAGTTTAGCAGCATAATTCACCTGGGGATGATCGGGGAATAGGAACAGAAAAATTATCTACACTTACCCAAATCCTTACTTCTGTCCACTCTCACCGCAATCATACAACTTCTGGCGGTGTTTTTCGTCAAAGACAAAATATGATAGGCTAACCGAAGGGATAGGCAAGACGGCTGCGGGTTAGGAAATGGGATGAAAGAGGAGTGAGTTAACCAAAATCAATGATTAAGAAAAAGATTTCTTACTGGGTAAATGGAGGTATTGCCCTCATTGATCGCTATCTGATCAGCCAACTACTACCCCCATTTTTATTTAGTGTTGGTTTATTTGCCTCTTTGGGAGTAGCGATCGGCAATCTTTCCGATTTGGCTAATCAGGTAGTTGATGCCAATCTACCCCTCGCTTCCGCCCTAGAAATTCTCCTGTTAAAAGTGCCAGAATTTGTCACTTATTCCCTGCCAGTTTCTCTTTTACTGGCCACTTTAATCACCTACGGACGTTTAAGTAGTGATAGCGAAACCGTTGCCCTGCAAAGCTGTGGAGTCACTCTTTACCGTCTTTTTATACCCACTTTTTGCCTGAGTTTAATAGTTACAGTGGTAACATTTTTATTGAACGAATATGTGGTTCCTAATGCTAATTATCGAGCCACAGAAATTTTAGTGCAGAAAATTAATAAAGAAGCAAATTTTTGGAAAAATAAAGACTTTTATTATCCCGATTATGAAATAAAAACCCTAGAAAATGGTACGATTAATCGCAATTTAAGAAGTTTATTTTATGCCGAACAATTTGACGGGGAAAAGATGAAAACTGTCACCGTTATCCGTTGGCTAAAACAAGAATTAAATCAAATTATTATCGCCGATTCGGCCCGTTGGAATGCCGTCGATAACGTCTGGGACTTTTTTAACGGCATTATCTATGAATTAACCCCCCCTAATGCCTCCTATAGCCAAGTTATCCCCTTTAAAACCGAAAAAATCGCTTTATCTCGCTCTGCTTTCGATTTTGCTCGTCAAAGCCGCGATCCCTACGAGATGAACATACCGCAGGCGATCGAATATGTGCAACTGCTCAAACTCAGTGGCGATGAGAAAAGAGTCAGGTTTTTTCAAGTGCGAATCCAGCAAAAAATCGCCTTTCCCTTTGTCTGTATCGTCTTTGCCACCATCGGCTGTGCCTTGGGTTCTCTACCGCAAAGAATTAGTCGGGGAACCAGTTTCGGTCTCAGCGTCGCTATTGTTTTTCTCTACTATCTTTTAAACTTCTTAGTGGGCAGCTTGGGACTAACCGCCACCCTTTCCCCCTTCCTGGCCGCCTGGCTGCCTAACTTTTTCGGTTTTGGGTTGGGTCTGTGGTTATTATGGCGACTTAACGGTTAGACTTTTTTGAAAATTTTCGTCAAGATAGGAGACGTAGAGTTATCGCAGGCCTCTTAGTCTATGTTTCCCTTCTTCTTCAACACTTGTGGCAGCACTTCCCGCCAAGAATGTCAAGAGCGTAAATTAACATTCCTCAAATGGATGCGCGACGACCTCGAAACCCGTCTAGCGGGATTAAATGCCGCTATCGAAACTATCGAGCGTCAAATCAGTCGGGAAGGTCAATAAACCCTGAAAATAGGCGAGTTTTCCCCTCGCCTTCTCCCCGCAATTAGCGAAGAGAGATAACTACCTAACCTGCATTATTCACCAACTGGCAAAAACCTGATTGTGAGGACATCTCAAAAAACAGACTGTTTTTCAGCCAGATCGCTAGATGAACTTCTTGCCAAGGCTTTCGAGGATTTTCCAAAGTCTTCATGAATAATGCAGG
>NZ_JADBUN010000238.1:0-8532 GCF_020245625.1 Microcystis sp. M049S2
GCTAACGAAAGAATTAGGGATAGGAGCGAGCTTACTAGGAATTATTATTAATAAGTGAGAGATGGTGCGGCGAACTTTTTCGAGCCAAAACCATGAAAAGCTTATGATATATGGATTTCATCCTTCTTGTCCCCCTGTCAGATAGATCTACTGTTCCTTCAGATATATGGTCTTACCTGATGTCTCACCTAATTTTAAAGGCAGTAATGTTGAAGTGTAAGTTTGAGGTGTACCTCCTGTAAAATTGACTACGACCGACAGGCTGTTTATTTCGATAGATCCAGTATTAGTGAATTCAACTCGAAAATACACGGGAATTCTTGGGTTGTCGCAATCATCATCAGTGATTTTTGAGGGATTATTATCCCCACTATTCTCTACATTAGCACCACTACCCAAAACATAATTTGTTGCTGTGTTACTGACAAAATCTTGTATTGCAGATTTATTCAAACGAAATTCCCTGCCTCCAATGCCTAAATATCCTGTGATATTGGTAGGAGCAGTAGTTGTTGAACCCACAGAAATATCAACTGCAATGCTATTTACTGGTACTGCCATATCGGCCTCCGACTTGAAAAATTTGTTGCTCGGTCATTTAGTTACAATATAACTTAATCAAATCAAAAATGGATAAATAATAATTTTTTTTTTATATTTGCTTTACTACAAGGTCGGTAATCGCACTAAAATTAATAATTCGCCGTAACGCACTCTATAAGATCGGCGATCGCATTCTGTTATGAGTTGATTGATGTTGGGTTTCCTTGGGTCAACCCAACCTACGGGCGAGGCGATCTGCTACGCAGTGCCTTTGGCATCGCACTCATAATAGTTTACGAAATTCTGCGACTGTCAAACCAGCATCTTGAACAATTCCACCCATTGTAAATGCCTTAATTGGATTGTGCCTTGGAAGAGCAACTTGACGCACCCCATCACTCAAGATGATATGTTTGCCTTGGCGAATGATCCGAAAGCCTACCTTCTCCAAGGCTCGTACTGCATCTAGGTGATTTACGCCAGGAATTCTAGGCATAGTTACACCTGCATTTCAATTTCACGAATTTCCCCATCTTGCAAGCGTTCTTCTAAGGCTGCAAGATACTCACGAATTGCATCTTGGATATTGGTTAATGCCTCTTCCTCAGTATCTCCCTCAGACCAACAACCGGGGAGCGCAGGAACGCCAACAGTAATTCCTTCTTCAGAACGATAAAGGACAATTTTGTATTTCATCATAAGTTCCTTCTAGATAGCACTCCATTTTAGCTTGATAGAATTATGGATGTGGGATCAAATTGTAGCAACAGCGGAACCTCACAGCAAACTTGATATGGTTGGGTTTCCTTGCGTCAACCGTTCGGCAAAAGCTCACGGCCGAAGTTCAACCTACAGGCTACTCTAGGCTATTTATTCCCCCAGAAACGAATCGCACCGTTACATTTCATTAACGCACCCTACAAGATCGGCGTGCTGCTACGCAGTGCCTTCGGCATCGCACTGTTATGAGTTGATTGATGTTGGGTTTCCTTGCGTCAACCCAACCTACGGGCGAGGCTGAAACAGTCCAGTAGCGTGTGTTAGCGTTAGCGTAACGCACGGATTTTGAACATTAGATAAGGTGCGTTACATTTCATTAACGCACCCTACAAGATCGGCGATCGCACTTACGGGTTACTGGTTATCACAGGAAATAGAGCCAATTCATGGTCCAGCCCCCAATATACCCCCTATTATCCCAAGAAGTGACGCCATCCCAGCAGCCGACATTGCTCTCTGTGCCGACGCACCACATAGTTTCCACGACAGTTTGCTTGTCATCTTTCTTGATAATTTCCTTGTTGAAGGCAAGCATCTTTAACGTCCAGCCGCCTAGGTTGCCCAAACGATTCCACTTGTTATCCTTGTCAATCCACGTACCCACGTTGCCTTCGGTACCCACACCCCACATGGTTCCCTTTGTGTCAAACGCCAACATCTTCAACGTCCAACCGCCTAAATTTCCCAAGTTATTCCATTTCTTGTTCTTGTCGTCCCATTTACCGGTATTTCCTTCAGTGCCAACGCCCCATAAGTCACCCTTAGAGTCCCATACTAGCATCTTCAGGGTCCAGCCTCCCATATTTCCTTTGTTTTCCCAGCTGGAGCCGTTCCATATACCAACATTACCTTCTGTTCCAACGCAATAAACTTTTCCCGCTGGGTCTTTGGTTATCATTTTTAGGGTCCAACCGCCGACATTGCCGAGATTCCCCCACTTGTCGAAGACAGGACTCCATATCCCGGAATTTCCTTCCGTTCCAACGACCATCAAATTTAAGGGAACATTCGCCGTGGAAGTGTTTGTGATGTCTGGTTGCATAGTGATCGCTCCTGTGTTAGGTGGCCCCCTTTAAGGGTAGCCAATTATTTGCAGCGAAACAGCGCTGCTCTGATTCGAACTCGTGTAAATGAACTAACGCGGACGTTACTCTCTTATGTGGCATAAGAAAAGGATTTTTCCTGCAAGGCCTAACTATATATTATGCGGAAATTTTCCGTATATCACGCCAAATACGCATTTTTTTAAGAATCTTTCCGTGTATTACGCTCAAATGGAGTGATCGCAAGAAGTTTTCCGTATAATATTACGATAAGCGTGTTATGCCGATTAGCGTACTCTTTTATGAACCCTCCCCCACCCCGAAAACTCCTAGACGTAGTGCGAGAGACGATCCGTCTTAAGCATTACTCCTACCGCACCGAACAAACATATCTGGACTGGATTAAGCGTTATCTGCTCTTCCATCAGAAAAAACATCCCCGTGAAATGGGGGGTGAAGAAATTAGAGCCTTTTTGACCCATCTTGCCGTTGACAAAAACGTTGCCGCCGCCACCCAAAACCAAGCCCTCAACGCCATCCTCTTTCTTTATCGAGAAGTTCTTAAAATTGAACTGGAAAATATCGGTTCATATTTACGGGCAAAAGGTCACAAACGTCTGCCCACCGTCCTCACCAAAGAAGAAGTGCAAAACGTCATCAAGCACCTCAGTGGCGTAGAGCATCTTATCGTTCAACTCCTTTATGGTAGCGGGTTGAGATTAGCCGAAGCCCTCAATTTGCGAGTCAAGGACGTGGATTTTGCTCAAAATCAACTGATTATCCGCGATACCAAAGGCAAAGAAGACCGCGTAACCCCCCTACCCCAACGCATTCAAGCCTCTCTCAAAGAACATCTCCAAACTGTACAACGCCTACATCGACAAGACTTGGAAAGAGGTTACGGTTCTGTTTATTTGCCCTACGCCCTGGCGCAAAAATATCCAACAGCTGACCGTGAATGGATTTGGCAGTATATTTTCCCCTCCTACACCCTATCCCAAGACCCGCGTTCCGGCGAAACCCGCCGCCATCATCTCCACGAAAGCACCATCCAAAAAGCTCTCAAACAAGCCGTTCAGCAATCCGGCGTGCCTAAGCGAGTCAGTTGCCATACCTTTCGCCATAGTTTCGCTACCCATTTACTGCAAAATGGCTATGATATTCGCACCGTTCAAGAATTGTTAGGTCATAAAGATGTGAGGACGACGATGATTTATACCCACGTTTTAGCCAGAGGTGGCAGAGGTGTGAGAAGTCCCCTTGATGATTGACTGATTGGTAATGACAGATAGTCTATAATTTACATAATAAACCAGGGAATTATTAAATTATGACTGCTACCGTTATCGATATTGTAACCTTAATTATTAGTAGCTAAAAATGGCGGATGATTTTGATGTTTTACCCGATGATATTATTAACAGTTTTGAAAGAGAGTAATTTTAAAATATTTACTAGATACTCATATTTTGCTTTGGTGGTTAGATAATAATAAAACTCTGAGTAAGTCAGCAAGACAAATAATTTCTAATTCAGAAAATGCTATTTTTGTTAGATAGTAGGTGCAGTGGTCACTGTCATTCAACCGACACGGGGTCGAGCGAGCCTCGGTTAAGATTGCCGGTCTCGAACAAATTTTCACAGTTTTAGCAACCAAATGAATTACCAGCGCTCGCAACGCGCTCGCTACGCGAGATCGCACAACAGACTGCGATCGCTGCCCAGGTCATTCTCAACCCACCAAAGTTAGGATTGCTCATCGAAGAAATTGAATCTCTTGAGAAGCAATTACTGAGCGCGGGTTGAGAGTCGAAGTTATCCCTTAAATGAGCTAATCGCCTTTAGCTCGGCTTTTATGACGATGAAAGCCATTGCCAGCAACTTAAATCAAATGAGTCAAGACTTACCTGCCTACACCCAATAGGGGCTAAATCCCTTCTTTTCTGGCTAAAAGGACGGGACAATTGACATTAACCCGCACATAATCCGAGAGGGAAGTACCGAGAAGGCGATCGAGATCTGGTAAACTCTTAGCCACGGAAGGACGGCGATCGGGCGAACCCAACAGTAAGAGATCCACATTATAATCATCGACGAGTTTGCAAAGTTGTTCTCCCGGTTTACCCCCCGTCACCAGGCAGCGATAGGGTATATTCATCCGTTTCGCTTTTGCCACTGCCGGCCCTAAAATCGGGTTTTCTTCCATTTCTTTGGGGGAAGTGGGGGCAAATTCCGGTTTTAAGTCGGGGTTGACGCGGGCCAGAATTAACTCTGCTGAAGGATAATCCCGCAGGAGATAAATAGCCAGATCGAGAGCTAAATCAGCCGAAGTGGACTTATCGAGAGCTACCATCACCTTTTTGATTTTTTTGACGTAAATATCGTCTTTTACCAATAACATCGGGTGATTAGTCAGTTGAAAGACGTATTGACTGACGGAATTTTCTAGAATTGCCTCCAGTCGCTTTAGTCCTCGGGAACCCATCAGGATCAAATCGGCACCGATTTCGTCGGCAACTTGACAGACGGTATCTTTGGGATCTCCTTGACGCAGAATCGTGGAAACTTTGCTCGGTTCAATTTTGACTTCTTGCAGGATTTTAGTCAGCATTTGGGTCCCTTCTTCCCATTTACTGGCCAGAGCTTCGGTGGTAATCTGAGGGGGAACAACCCGGAGAATGGTAATCGACGCTTTCCGGATAGCGGGGAGATCCATCAATGCTTGTAGCATTTCTTGGGTTTGACCTGTGCCGGAATCAGCGTATAGTATTTTCTCTAGCATAAGATTAAACTCGGTCTATGATCTTAATAGTTTTCGCCAATTTTCAGCATACTGCTAATGTTGTTCTCGAAATTTAACAACTTATTAAGCGCTTTTTCTTCGGTAAATGCGATGCCGAAGGCACTGCGTAGCAGCTCGCACTTGAGGGGATTTTAAGTATTTATGCTCAATTGACTAGAAATACTTGGCTCAAAATCATCGTGTCAAGCGTTCATTTGTATTATATTTTGGCTGCAATACTGGCGCTCTCTTTTAATCACTGCTGCTGCTCACCATTTAATTGATGATTATTCATGGTTAATTCTCCAGCAACCAAGAGAATTTTTTATTTTTACAAGAGGTGTAGTTATGTCTTTATCAATTCGAGTAATTCTCCTAGTAGCGACGACAGTTTATCAGACGTTATCTGTTTGGTTAGAAGAACAAAAAGCCCCTCCGGGTAATTTGGTTAATCTGGGTAAATATCGCCTACATTTTTGTCTAGCGGGATCGGCTAGTCCCACTATTATTATTGACCATAGTTTAGGGGGAATTGAGGGATATTTTTTGATAGAAGAATTGTCACAATTGGCTAGGGTTTGTATTTATGATCGAGCGGGTTATGGTTGGAGCGATCCTAGTCCATATCCGCGAACTAGCTACCAAATTGTTCAGGAATTAGATAAATTACTAACCCAAGCAAAAATAGAACCACCTTACATTTTAGTTGGTGATTCTTTTGGCAGTTATAATGTTCGACTGTATGCTCATCTGTTCCCAGAAAAAGTAGTAGGTTTGGTACTCACCGATGGTTTACACGACAAAGGAATGCTGAAAATGTCGCCAGCATTAAAGGCATTAAAATTATTTTTCATCTCTGGATTTTTGATGTCGATTATCGGCTCAATTTTAGGCATTATAAGAGTTATGAGAGTTCTGGGAGTTTTTGAATTATTAAAACCAGAATTGCGTCGCTTTTCCCCAGATTCTTGTGATCGAGTTAAGCGTTCTTTCTGTCGCGCTAAACACTGGATGACGATGAGTAGAGAAATGCTTAATCTCGACCAAAGCGCTCGTCAGCTGAGTGAGGCTAACAATTTCGGTAATTTACCGATAGTTAGTATTAAAGCTAATTCTTTTTTTAAACCTTCCCTTTGGACTCGCTTTATTCCCCTCAAAAGTGCCAACCAACTCCGGGAGGAGATGCACCTAGAATTAGGCAAATTATCCAGAGATTTTAGGGAAATACAAGCGGATAAAAGTGGCCATTTTGTCTGGATGGATCAACCGGATGTTATGATCGATGCGGTCAAAATTTTGCTTGACAAAATTAACTCTGTGTGCTAAGTAATTACTCACCGTTCGCTAATTTCTCGAACCGAAAATTTGGTAAATTGTCTTAAATGCAGTCTAGCAAACGCATTGAGTGTTCTACTCGGATATTTGTTAGTACAAAAAGACCATTTTGAGGTTAACGAATTGATTGGGGTTTGAGCGAGCCAATTGGAGATCGCACTCTCGACACTGTTCTACCTACCTTATTCGCTAAAAAGCATACAGTATAAAGGTAACAGCAATTTTAAAACCCTTCCCTTAAAAAATTAAGCGAACAATGAGTTGTGACACTTAGACTGCGGAGTATGGGACTTCTGCTGACGCTAAGATAAAGTCAAATCTCCCAATCACTTTAAAACCTTTGTGATAGGCGTTTGCATTTTAGAGGAGTAAATTAAACCTGACTCATTCTAGGAGTCGATAGCGATTAGTTTCAGCGACGTACTTCCGACCTGGAATTTCATCGGGGGGAATTTGATTGCGTAGCACTAGACGCATATCCCTGACAACCCGGGGGACATTCAGATAATAGCCATGCTCTGAAGGATCTGTAAAACTAGATACCACGCGGGTACAATCGATCGGATAGACATTGCGAGGAAGTTGTCGAGGCTGGAGTGGACCGTCTGTCCCCAGACGGGCGGTATTGCCTTTAAGCTTATCACTGGCCCAAAGAGCGAGGTCGTTGCGGTTGAAATAGACACTTGTCCGGCGCGTGATGCGGGGCAGGGAAAACAATTTGTAGTCGAGATCGAAAGCATCATCATCCTCATCAGCTGCCATCATCAGAACCTGATCGAACAGTCTGGGCAGTTGGTTGCCTACTTGCCTTCTCAATTCCTGTAAAGCATGGCGCAATACATAATTGCCCATGCTGTGGGCAGTGAGATGAAGTCTCTGTTGGCACCGCGCCTCAGTCTGATTAATGAAATCGGCAACTTTGAGGAAGCCGCGGGCAAATGCCGCCCCAGAAGCGGCAGCATCTTGGCGATCATTCTTGTAAGCGATCGCATTTGCGGCTCTCGGATCGGAAAACAGAAGCGCACCGTCTGAAGGCCAGGAAAACAAACATATATTCAATTTGAGGGGAGGCTCGGTATCGCCAGGGTCTCTGGCAGTCAACACTTGGTGCAGTTGAGCTGCAGCCGTTAGAGCACCACGAAATGAAACGTTGAAGCCGTGAATGAAGATCAGCGTATCTTTGGCATTCTCGATCATCTGTTTGCGGACTTGCAGGGCGATCGCCTGACTGCCCAAAACGGGCGGATCACCCAGCAGATTTTCTGGGGCAACTTGGATTTGATACTGAGAAAAGTTCTCACCCGTTACCTCGGCTTTTCCAAAACGCAAGTTAGCCAGTCCATCCTGACTAAAGGTACTCCCGAAGTCAAAACCCGCCTCTAAATCATTTGAGGTAACCAGGTTGCGGTTTGTAGCAAAGTAAATCGTCGTCATCCAAAATCTCCATATTTTCTTCGGTTTTTTGGGAACAGGATAGGCTAAACCACTTTAGCCCATTGCCCCTGCTCTTTTCCCTGTCTAATCCCGTGTTCAACTATATTTTTAGTCTTGATTTACAAGGCTCTCAGAAATCAGCACAGATAAAGCATCCTCGGGAACCTTGATTCTGTAGTTTTTAGTTGCACATCGGGTTATCTAACAATTTTACTTCCCCTTTGCGCGGGTAGTTTTGCCAACTTTGGTGTTGGGGTTTATGTCTCCATCGTGCGTCAGGGTCAGCGACCATTTGTATGGTCTTTTGACACTCCCGTCACCAAAAGCGAGGGATTCTTAGTTCAACGAGTCCACTTAAATTAGATGCCTTGCGTTATCCAATCCAGATGTGGTTCTCTCCCTAAGCGTTACTTTTCGTATGCCCTACGATAGTTGTATTTCTACAAAATTTGCTTGAATTGAAGTGTTAGCTTCAAATAGTTACTAATTCTGTACGCAAATATTGCATCTAGAATTAGCTTTGTACGCTTTGACCCGTACTGGGTTAACTACGAACCTCTCTATCGGATTCCCGCTAAAGGCGGCCTCTCCGACTACCTTTCTTCCAATATTTAA
>NZ_JADBUN010000239.1:0-5777 GCF_020245625.1 Microcystis sp. M049S2
AGACCTCTTGCATAAATCCGAAAACAAACGATAGAAACAATAATGGGAGGGACTTTCAGTTAATTATTTATTAGTAGTTGATAATCTTCAAAAATGTTGCTGTACAAGGATCGACTTAAGACTTTTGCAAGAGGTCTAGTAAAGAGATTGGGGGGAGATTCGGCTAATCTAAGAATAAGCGGTTAAAATGCGTCTTAGCTTATCAAGGACAACTAGAACTGTCTATGAACACATTCACTCCCCATCAAATTGTTAGTTTATTCTGCAAAAATCGAACTTTATACGGAGAAGTAATTCAGGTGATCGAAAGTCGTTCGGCTCTTTGGGTGCGTCCTCTTTGGTTAATTATAGCCGATAATTTTGAGACCATTGATGTGCGGGAATGTTCCGATTTAATTCTACCTATCAACTTATTTAACCCCGCCTTAGACACGGAAGTTTTACCACTATTTTCTCAAGCAATTAAAGATAATTATATCGCCAATATTTCCTATCCTCTCCAGGACTTTGTGCAGAAAGTTTGTCAAAGTTATCCCGAATATTTTCAGAAAAATCTATGATTGATGAAGGTTACGTTAAATACAATTGTACTTGGATTCCTGACCGTCCCTTAATAAGCTCAGAGATTGCAGAATTAAATTATTGGCGCAATCGCCTCTATCGATTAGGATTAATCGGTCAATACGATAACGGAATCGGTTTTGGGAATGTGAGTCAACGAGGAAAAATAGACAAAGAAATCATTATTTCTGGCACTAACACCGGGGGGATTCCAGTATTAAATGAATCCCATTACACCACAGTTATAGACTACAATTGGCAAGAAAATCGGGTCACTTGTCGGGGAACAATTGCCGCTTCTTCGGAAACTCTCACCCATGGAGCAATTTATGAAGCGAATCCCCAGATCAATGGGGTGATTCATATTCATCATCGCCCCCTGTGGCAAAATTTAATGTATCGAGTGCCGACCACTCAAGAAAATATCGCCTATGGAACCCCAGAAATGGCCGCAGAAATTATCCGTTTATGTCAAGAAGAGCGTCTAGAAGAGCAACAAATTTTAGTGATGAGTGGTCATGAAGAAGGAATTATCGCCTTTGGGCAGGATTTAGCAAAAGCGGGCAATTTATTATTATCCTATTACCAGCAATCTCAATCATCTTGAAAGTGACCTCCTTTCCAACTCACCGCCGGGGAGACAAAAGTGGTTTTGATTTAGTCGTTTTCATGTTAACTTATTCTGTAGATTTTCGTTTTTAAGGAATGCCATCGTGATCAACATCTTCCATCATCTATCTGTTTCGATCGACTTTTCGCCTCTTACCAATGTCTTGATGACTATTTCCGAGCAAGACGTGGATATCATCGGCAATGTCCAGAAAGCCTTCTCAAATTTCGTCAAAACTGGGCAAGCATTGGCCCTATTAATCGGTTTCATTGCCGGTTATATGTTTCGAGGTTTTACTTCTTATTAGCTTTTCGCCTATGGGCATTCAGCCAGAGCGAGCAATTCTTGCTATTCTTATGTTTGTAGGGTTGGAGATTTTTCTAACCTGAAGCGGTAATGCTATCAGCGCCGGATTATTCCCCAAAATTGTCCAGCATATTTTGGTTAACTTTATCCACAATCATCTAACGAAAACAGTGACAGCAAAGAAAACTTGGAGCGATCGCTTTGAAGGTAGTCTCCATCCTACGATCGTAGAATTTAACGCCAGTATTGGCTTTGATATCGAATTAATCGAGTATGATCTCACCGGATCGATCGCTCACGCCAAAATGCTCGCCTATACGGGTATTATCAGCCCCGAAGAAGCAGATAGTCTCGTCTCTGGATTGGAACAAATTCGTCAAGAATACCGCACCGGCAACTTTAACCCCGGCATCGATCAAGAGGACGTGCATTTTGCCGTAGAACGTCGTTTAACCGAGATTGTGGGAGATGTGGGCAAAAAACTGCACACGGCCCGTTCACGAAACGATCAGGTAGGAACGGATATACGTCTGTATCTTAGACAACAAATCGATGATATTAGGCAAGAAATTCGCAATTTTCAGCAAGCTTTAGTCAATCACGCTGAAAACCATCTGGAAACCCTGATCCCCGGTTATACCCACCTACAGCGCGCTCAACCGATTAGTTTAGCCCATCATCTCCTCGCTTATTTTCAAATGGCCGAACGGGATCACCAAAGATTAGGGCAAATTCGCGCCAGGACTAATATTTCGCCCCTAGGATGTGGCGCTTTAGCGGGGACGACTTTTCCGATTGATCGTCATTACAGCGCCAATTTACTCGATTTTGAGCAGGTGTATAACAATAGTCTCGATGGAGTCAGCGATCGAGATTTTGCCATTGAATTTATGACAGCCGCTAGTCTGATTATGGTCCACCTGAGCCGTTTGAGCGAAGAAATGATTCTCTGGTCTTCCCAAGAATTTAGTTTTATCACTCTCACCGATAGTTGTGCCACGGGATCTAGCATTATGCCCCAGAAAAAAAATCCCGACGTTCCCGAATTGGTGCGCGGCAAAACAGGGCGGGTTTTTGGGCATTTACAAGCGTTATTGACCTTAATGAAGGGTTTACCCCTAGCCTATAACAAAGACTTGCAGGAGGACAAGGAGGCGTTATTTGATGGCGTTAAAACCGTGCGGATTTGTTTGCAAGCGATGACGGTACTTTTAGCCACCGGAATTCAATTTAAAACTGACCGATTAGCTAACGCGGTGGCGGAAGATTTTTCTAATGCGACGGATGTGGCGGATTATTTAGCCAGTAAGGGGATTCCCTTCCGAGAAGCTTATAATTTAGTCGGGAAAGTGGTTAAAAGCAGTTTGGCAGCGGGTAAGTTATTAAAAGATTTAACCCTGACGGAATGGCAAGAATTACATCCGGCTTTTGAGGCCGATATCTACGACGCGATCGCTCCTCGTCAGGTGGTGGCGGCCCGTAATAGCTATGGTGGCACAGGTTTTGAACAAGTGCGATCGGCTTTAATTCAAGCTAAAGCCATTCTCGATCATGATTGATATTGTTAGGGGTTTTGGGGTTTTGGGGTATTAGTTAAAATTTCCCTATCTCCCTATCTCCCTATCTCCCTATCTTCCTATCTCCTAATTCCTATGGGTCGTGTTTGGCATTTTATTAAAAGTGTGATGGGAATTATCTTTCGTCATCCTGTAACTGGGGTGACAATAATTCCGCTGCTTGCTGACGGCACAATTGTTTTAATCCGACGCAGAGACACCGGCAAATGGGCCCTACCGGGGGGAATGATCGATTGGGGGGAAGATATTTTTAATACTGCTCAAAGGGAATTAAAAGAGGAAACAGGATTAAATTTAGTCAGTTTAGGGCGTTTAGTCGGGGTTTATTCCTCTTTTGAGCGTGATCCGCGCATTCACTCCATTTCAGTGTTAATTGAAGTGACGGCCGCGGGGAATTTTCAGATCAAAGATACATTAGAAGTTAGCGAGGTGAGAGCTTTTAGCGTCGAAACTTTACCTCTAGGCAATCTCAGTCACGACAATGATCGCCAACTAGAAGATTATCTCAGGGGTGCCACTGTAGTGGCTTGATTTTTTCCTAGTATCGGCTCTCCCAGGTTTGGTGGGTAAAATGTATTCTAGGATACAGTCCTGCTGGCGAGTGAGTGGAACGAACCACAAAGACACAAAGGACACAAAGATTGATCGATCATATTGTAAGTTCATAGTAGGGTGGGTTAGACGGCAACAATCTAGGCGTTAAAGTCAATCTAACAATCCGTCGTAACCCACCGTTTTAGTCAACCGAAAGGATATTTGATTTATGTTTGAAAATAAGATTGATCAGGTTTTACGCGCGTTATAAGGAGATGTTGGGATGAAGTATATGTCTCTAGATGATATCTGTGAGATGGTTACAGATGGAACTCATGCCTCATTTAAGGACTCTGGTAAAGGGTTTCCATTTTTAACCGTCAAAGACATGACAGAAAACGGGTTGGACTTTAGCGGATGTATTCATATTAGCCAGGAGGAGTATGATCGCGCTGATGCTGGAAACTCAGCACCAAAGCTGGGTGATGTCCTTTTCTCTAAAGATGGAACAGTTGGAAAAGTTTGCGTAGTTAGAGAGAAGCGAGAATTTGCCGTACTCTCATCAATTGCAATCCTAAGACCAAAAAAAGAGATTGCGGATAGTAGTTATTTAGGCTATATATTAGGTTTCCAGAAAACTATTGATGAAGCATCAAAGAGAAAAACTGGTTCAGCTGTTCGCAGAATTATTCTCAAAGACTTAAAACAAGTAGAAATCCCCCTCCCACCCCTCGAAGAACAGCGAAGAATTGCGGCAATTTTAGATAAAGCGGATGGGGTGCGACGCAAGCGCAAAGAGGCAATTCGTTTGACTAAGGAGTTATTGCGATCAACTTTCCTAGAGATGTTCGGTGATCCTGTTACTAATCCGAAAGGGTGGGAGATTGTAAAGTTAGAAAAAGTATCAGAAAGTATTAGCTATGGAATTACTGCGTCTGCGGATTTTGTACCTACTGCCACTAAAATGCTTAGAATTACTGATATTCAAAATGGTGAAATTAATTGGGAAAGTGTACCGTTCTGCTCAGGTGATAAAAAAGATATCCAAAAATATTCTATAGTTTCTGGTGATATCGTTTTTGCTAGAACTGGAGCAACAACAGGTAAGAGTTTTTTAATTCGTCACTGCCCTGAAAATACTTTATTTGCATCATATTTAATAAGAGTCAGACCATCTAGCTTGATAAGTCCTGAATATTTAGCATATTTTTTTAAAACTGAGTTCTATTGGAAGCAAATCCAACAAAATTCCAGTGGTTCAGCTCAACCTGGTGTTAATTCCAGTAAGCTCAAGGAATTATTAATTATACTTCCCCCTATTGAGCTTCAAAAAGGTTTCGCAAGATTAGATATATTTATTCAAAATAATTTAATGAAGATGAATAACTTTCTGCATCAGCAAGACAATCTCTTTAATTCCCTTTTACAAAGGGCATTTAGGGGGGAACTGTAGCCATGGCAGCCGGCGGATTGCTGCCATAATCTTGTGGGAAATGCCATTAAAAAAGACCGTTGGACAATTAACCAAGATTCAGCTACCGCCGCGGCGACTTCGACCTCTGCGGTTTTCGGGTGGTGTGCGGTGCTGGGAGGACTTTGTAACCCTTTTTCTCTTTTTTTCCCTTTTTACCCTTATTCCCTATTTTTTCTCTTTTCCTTTCTTTCCTGCTCTTAGACGGGTCGATTTTTTTGAGAAAATGGCGTTAATGTTAAATTCTATACTAAATCTGGTTATTAAAGACTGATTATTTATTCCCCTTTTGTCGTTTGCATGAGTAGAAAACGGGTTTCTCCGAGAAACCCGTTTTCTGTGCGTTACTCAAGAGTTATCGGTTATCAGTTGGGAAGGTGGTGTTATATTATGGGTAGTAAAGTTGCTCAAAAAGCCAGCTACAACCATGAGCGCTCTTGTCAAACCCTCTAGCCTGATTCCCAAAGGATTGCGGGTGCAACAGATTAATAATCTCACCCTATTCAAATTTACAGATGAACTGGGCGATCGGATGCAGACGCTTCTTGACAAGAAAAAAGCTGATGATCTCACCCCAGAGGAAGTCCTTGAGCTAGAAGCGATTGGCGAACTCGACCAAATTTTCAGCTACATCAACGCTGTCATTGCCGCCAGAGTAAATGGTCATTCCTAAATCGCTCTACCATATTGTTCGACAACGCGCTAGGTTCCGGTGTGA
>NZ_JADBUN010000024.1:0-6438 GCF_020245625.1 Microcystis sp. M049S2
ATTAGAGAAGATGCAAGGGTGATGCAAGGGTGATGCAAGGGTTTTAAGAGATTCTAGCAGATTTAAGTGCATTTGGGAAGCTCTCAATCAAGCTAAAAGCCCTTTCCTGTAAGGTTTTTACCATTATTCAGCCAACCCTAATTAGTGGTAGTTGCGCCATTTTCTACCTTAGCAAGGAGATTACCCTCATCATCGTATTGATATTGGGTAATATTTCCGCCAAGGATTTCTTTTAATAATCTGTCGTTTTTATCATAGTTATAGGTGGTTTTACCTGCCACTGAATCGACTTTTTCTAAACGATTTCCTACTGCATCAAAACTATAAGTAATCGTTTTGTTACCTGCTACAGTGTCAGTAATTTTCTCTTGAGTTAAACGATAGAGATTGTCATAATTGTACTCCACTGTACGACCATCATTTTCTACCACTTTCACCCGATTACCCATTGCATCTAGGGTATAGGTATAACTAGAAATAATACCCGTATCGTTGCGGTTTTCGAGATAGGTTAAGCGATTTAATAAGTCATATTGTTGATTTTCAATCACCCCATTGGGGAAGACTGTTTTAATCAAATTACCCACCGTATCATAATCGTAGTCTGTTACTCCATTATCGGCATCTTTAACAGTATCAAGGCGATTCAACACATCATAAGTATAAGTAGTTGTGCCTGAAGGTACGGTTAAGGTAAGAATATTACTAGCCTTGTCGTAAGTATAGCTAATAGTACGGTTATCGGGTTCGGTACGACTAATTAATCTGTCACGCTCATCATAAACATAATTTGTCATCCCTCGGTTATCGATAACGGTAGCTAATTCCCCCGTCAAGGTATAGGTAAAGGTTTCCGTAGCTGTACCATCAGAGAAGGATTTTTCGGTTAACCAGTTACGCTCATTATATTTATAGGTGGTGACTGCTCCGTTAAAGTCAGTTACTTTAATTAAATTACCGATTTTATCGTGAATTGTCTCGTTACGTTGTCCACCAGGTAAGATGGTAGCTTTTAGACGGCGTAAACTGTCATATTCAAACTTAGTGATATTACCATTTGCGTCTTTTTGCTCGATTAAATTACCCACTAAGTCATATTTATACTCAGTGCGTTGATTTAAAGCATCAATTACCGCCGTTAGTCTTCCTAAAGCGTCATATTCATAATTAGTGGTATTTCCGGCTAAATCTGTTTCTGCTATCACTCGTCCTAAAGGATCATAAGTGGTAGTCATTACCGTATTATTAGCATAAGTTGTGGTAAGAAGACGATCAAGCTCGTCATAATCATACTCAGTGATGCGCCCTAACGCATCTGTTTTGGCAATTTGTCGCCCGTCTGCATCATAATTATAGCTGGTAATTTGATTGAGGGCATTAGTAACAGTTAAAAGGCGATCAGCTTGATCATAATTAAATTCGGTACGATTACCTAATTCGTCAATTTCGGCAATTTTTCGCCCAGCTTTATCGTATTCTTTCTTAGTGCGGGGATTATCGGTTAAATTGTCAGGGGTACTATCAGGATAAATTACTTCAATTTCTCGCCCTAATGCGTCATAAACATAGATAGTTTTACGTCCTAATTCATCAATAAAACCCGTTACACGATCTAAAGCGTCGTATTCATTTTGGGTGCGAGGGTTATCGCTTAAATTATCAGGAGTGCTATCAGGTAAGATGGTTTCAATCAATAAACCACGATCATTATAACGGTATTCTGTGCGTCTTCCTAATGCGTCTATTTCTGCTACTTTTTCCCCAGCGGCGTTATATTCGGTTTTAGTAATACCCCTTGCACAACCACAACTACTCCCTTCAGGATCAGCTTTTTCAATCAAGCGCCCTTGAGCATCATAGATATAATTAGTAATAGCACCTAAAGCATCAGTAACACTCGCTACTCGTCCATTACTATCATAGGTAAAGGTGGTTTTTGCTCCCGTAGGATCGGTTAATTCAGTTAAATTACCACGATTATCATACTTAAAGTTACTAATTTTACCATTAGCATCGGTGACAGTAGTTAAAAGTCCCAAGGAGTCATATTTATATTCAGTAACATTACCTTCTGTGTCTTCCCGTTTGGTGAGATTACCGTTATTATCATAGGTGTAAGTGGTGACAAAACCTAAAGCAGTAGTCTCTGTCAAGATGTCGTTACTTTGGTTATAAGTAAAGGTTTTCTTGTTACCTTCCCCATCGGTTTCTGTCAGCTTATTACCTCGACTATCATAGGTATAACTGGTGATATTACCTTCGGGATCGGTTTCACTTAACAGGTTATTATCTTCATCGTAAGTGCGTAAAGTAATACCCCCTAATTGATCAACTTCTTGAATAACATTACCTTGAGCATCAAAAACCCGGGTAATATTATTACCAAAAGGATCTTTAACAGTTTGGCTATTAGTAGCATTATCAAAGGTGATATTTAATTCATTACCGTTAGCGTCAATAATTTTGCTGATTTGTCCATTTTCGTCATATTCAGTACGAGTCGCACTGCGTCCCAAGGGATCAATAATTTCTGTTAAGAAGTGTTGACGATTGGGGTCATCATAAACTAGCTCGGTGGTGTTATTAGTGCGGTCAATCACCTCAATTAAATCACCGTTGCTATCATAAACATATTTAATAGATTTACCATCAGGATCGATAATTTCAGTAATGCGACCTTGAGCATCTCGAATAAAGTCAATTTCAGCACCCGTTGAGCTAATAATACCCTCATCGGAGAAGGTTAATTTATTGCCATTTCTGTCGGTGACATCAATTAAACCAAAATTCTGATCATAGTTATAAACCGTTCCATCTTTGGTGGTTAATTTATATTGCGAGGGATTATAACCAAGAAAACTGAATAAAAATGCTCCTACAGTACCGTCACTACGAATAGTTAAAGGAGAGTTTTCTGTTTCTAGCTTATCAAATACCCCTGCATCGGGAGTAAAGCTAGGAGCATAAATTGCACCGAAGAAACTAGCAGAAACTGGTACGGGATTAAAAGTAAATCCAACGCGGCGGCCATCGGGAGTATTTAAAGTTACTCGTGTCCCGACGGAGAAGGTATTAGAAGTCCCAAATAAATCGGAATTAGCCTCACTTAAATCTCGTCCATCAGGGGAAGACTCGACAATTTTGGCATCTTGTAAACCTAAATCCCAACCATAGCCAAAATCTCCTTGGCTTGCACTTTCTAAGCTATTATAACGACGAATAATTTCAATGGGAATACCAGTTAAAGGAATAGATAGGTCAGTATATTCTAAAGAAAAGTCACCCGGTTTATTTTGTCCTGTCACATTTAAAATAACGCCTTGAACATTACCATTACCACTAAAATCAAAAGCGGTAATTTTTATTAGATAACTTCCATTTGCCAACAAACGAGTATCTAGATTAGCTACCTGCTGATTAGTAACATTTTGAGTGCCTTTTGTCAATAAAGTATAATCTGGATCATTTTCCCCGATATTGCTTAAATCAACTGCTTCAATCGGGGCAATTTCCACTCGATAAAATTCGAGGTTATCATCTGTGACGGTAGCAATAATATCTGTAGGTGACTTGATAATGCCTTGGGTGGCTTCTAAGTTAGTTTTGTTAATTTCAACAACAGGTGCTTCGGTATCACTGGGATCAAGTACCCGCACTTCAATTGTTTCTGTATCCTGATTACTGGCTGCATCGGTAGCAGTAGCAATAATTTGATAAAGTCCTGCTTTTTGACCGACAAAAGTGGCAGTATTAATTTGTCCATTGGGACTATTGGGATTAAGGGTTAGCGGAGTTGTATTAGCCGTTAAAGTGAGGGTTTTAACTTCGATATTATCCGTTGCTCGAACTTGGAAATTAATACTTTGACCAATATTGATCAAATTACTATTAAAGCCTAATTCCACTACCGGATTAGTAATATCATCATTGCTAAGGGTTAAGTTATAGGTTTGAGTGGTGATTCCCCCGCGTCCATCGCTGACTTGAATCGTCACAGGATAAATACCTTGATTTTGGGATGCAGATTGCCAACGAATACGGCCAAATTGATCAATTGTTAAACCTTGAGGCGCTTGTAAAAGATTATAGGTTAAAGTGTCGTTATCTGCATCTTTGGCAATAACATCATATTTGTAAGTAACGCCTAATTGAGCTAATTCTAACGGCTGAGAATTAATAATCGGTGCTTGATTAGGAGTAACTCGGATATAGTAATTTTGATAGGCAATCCCACCATCTGCATCCGTTGCTGTGACTGTAACTTGAAAATCACCGTTAGTGGTGTTTTGAGTTTGCCAAGTAATTAAACCTGTATTGGTATCAATAGTCATCCCATTGGGTTTAACCGTTAAATTGTAGCTAATAGCGGTATTTTCGGGATCATTAGCCTCGACATCGTATTGATATAATCCCCCAGCACCAATGATAATTTTGGGTGTGCTGGTAATACTAGGTAAGTTGTTGCCTAATGTGGCTAAAACTTGTAATTGATAGGATTGGGTATTGGTCCCACCAAAACCATCGCTAACTTTGATTTCAACGGTTTGTTTTGCTAACTTAGTAGGGGTATATGCTATTAGTCCAGTATTGGTATTAATGGTCATCCCTTCCAGGGGATTAATCAGGCTATAGGTTAGGGTATCATTATCAAAATCAGTGGCTCTTACTTCATAGCTGTAGGTATTATTAATCAGGGTAACGGTGTTAGGAGAGGAGATAATTTGCGGTGGGGTGTTAATACCTTTAGTATTGAGGAAAAATTCTTGAGTAGCAATGCCTCCTTTACCATCAGACACTCGCAAAACTACTCGATTATTACCGATTTGATTTTGTTTCGGTTGCCAAATTAAGCTACCAGTTTCTGCATCAACTGCCATGCCTTCAGGTTGATTGAGTAAGCTATAGGTTAACCTGTCATTATTGGCATCGGTAGCAGTGGCTCGATAGGTTAATAATTGTCCTATTTGGGCAGTTTGAGGCGCTGTGCTAGTGAATACGGGAGCTTGATTGGGGATAGGTTGATCAATTTTTTGGTTGCCAAAGTTGATGTTACTAACAGTTTCTCCATCTTTGAGTTTTATAGTATAAAAATCTGGACTAGCAATACTATCCGGTAATCCTTGTACATTGATAACATCAAAACCTGGGCTTAGTCCATTATTGTCAAGTCCAACAATTTTTATAGCTCGGACTGGTTGGGTAAAATTGATTGAAGCAAGATCAAAAATTGAAGTTGTTCCGCCATCTCCAATTCCAAGTAAGACAAAATCTTCTAAGTTAGAACTAACGTAAACTTCTGCTTGTTCTCCAGCAAATCCGATTTCTGGAATAAAAATATCGTTACCTGGTTTATCAATAATAATTTCGTCAGTAAAACCAACAGTTACATAAGAGCCTGTAGGAAGTGATAATGCTCCTAAAGTATCACTTCCTAAAATAATATCAACACTGACTAAAACAGGGCCATTTCCATCATTATCTGCTCCATAAGGTTCATTAAACGTTCCTGCTCCACTGTTAAAGTAGTCAAGAATAACATCAGCAAAACCATCTCCTAGAGAATCTGTAGGTTGTCCACCAGGATAAGTTTGTTTATAATCTGTGGTTACAATTTCCCTGACAATATAAGTACCTGCTTCTAAACCAGTGAATTGATATTTTCCATTTTCATCGGTGATTTGACTAGGCTCATGATTATCAAAAGTGCCATTATTATTTGAGTCAAGATAGACGGTAATTCCTTCTAAAGCAGGTTCATTGTTAATAAATGTCCAGGAAAGAATATCATGGTTTCCTAATCCTGCCCCTGTAGCAGAAGTAAAACCGACAAAAAACTCATTTTGTCCGAGAATTTCAGCAATATTAATTGTTGCGGAAACAGTGGCTTGTGTAGGGCGATTAGAGTCTTGAGAGACTCTAGCTTCTAGTAATTGTGACGAGCCATTATAGTCAATCCAAACATTCCAAATTTCTCCATTATTGAAGCGAGTAGGAATATTAGCTTGGACAAGAGAAGTTGTACTTCCATTAACATTAATACCAATATGATTGCCATTATTTTGATCTTGGCTACCATTATTAAATGTATCTAATTCAACAACAACAGTATTGTTTAAGCCTTCATAACCAATTCCTCCCCCTGCACTACCAATGGTATCTGTTGGACTGATAATAAAAGCTATACCATCCGCACCTTCACCATCTTCATCCCCAAGCCCGCTAGATTCAGAAATAGAAAATTTGAAGTTAGTAGAAAATAATAGATTTTGGTTACTATCTCGAACAAGGTTAAAGGGATTTTTTAATCTCTTCGGGTCTAATTCCCCGCCGCTCGCGGCGTATAATAAGTAGTCGTGCAAAATTAATTTCCTAGTAAAGATAGGCACTCATGCAAGAGGCAAAAGGCAAGAGGGGGTTAGATATGTGTAATTAATTTTG
>NZ_JADBUN010000240.1:0-11447 GCF_020245625.1 Microcystis sp. M049S2
TGCCAAATAGTTAAGCACTGTTTCCAGAGTTAAGTCTAAGCGTTCTGAGATTTGTTGCGGGGTTAAACCGAGGTCTTGCAGTAGAGAAATTGTTTTCAATTTTTGCAAGTTTATTCCCTGTTCAATTCCCTGTTCAATTCCATCTCCAAAAGCTTCTTGATAGAAACGAGTTTGTTTTAGGTCTTGTAGTTCTAACATAGCTTCTATTTCCTCTCGACTTTTTTGGGGTAACTTATAAATGATTATCGTTTCGATTAAATCAATGACATTTCTCTGCACTAAGCGATCGCTGACTTCTCTTTGAGCCTGTTTAATTAAAATCTTAGCAGAATTAACAGCTTGACTCTCGCTTTCCGTAACCAATTTGATCAGGGCGATCGCTAAGGAAGGAGTCTCGTCATTTGCCAATTCATCCAGATAGATTCTTTTAATCCTGTCCAAGGATAACAAATCTGCAAATTGCTGGGGATGTTCTCGCTCAATTTCTCGACTAGGATAAATAACAACTATCTGCCAGGGTGACAAAGGTTTATACTGTCTAAGATACAAGAAAAGTTCCGAAAATAATCGATAATATAGGTCTTCATCCTTTTGAAATTGCACTTCTACCAGATAAAAAGGCAAATTTTCCAGATTATCGAGCGGCAAAAATAAACCATCCAATCGAAAAGCTAGTTGTTTGACTTCTTGGGAAGTAAATCGATAATTGCTTACGATAACATCGGGTTGAGCGATTAATTCAAAGAACGAATCGGGAAAATCGAGAAACATTCGATAGAATATGCTGTCAGTTTTCATGCTGTCACAAAATTACCTGTAATTTCCGCTTAATCCGCCAACAAAAGAGAATTAACCTATGATCATCCCATCGTTTCTGCAACCCGGTGCTAAAGTTTCTCTGGTGGCCACCAGTGGCGCCGTCAAGGAATTAGCCGCCCTAGAAAAAGGCGTAGAAATCTGGCGATCGAGGGGTTATCAAGTGGAATTTAGCGATAATTGGTCGAATCGTCTCGGTTATCTCGCCGGTAGCGACGAGCAACGTCGTCAAGCTTTAGCCCAAGCATGGCAAGATCCCGATTGTCAAGCAATTCTCTGCGCTAGGGGGGGTTACGGTAGCGCTCGCCTCTTGGAAAATTGGACATGGGCAAAAACTAACCCAAAATGGTTAATCGGTTTTTCCGACGTGACGGGGATTTTATGGAGTTTAGCAAAACAGGGCATCTGTAGCGTTCACGGTCCAGTTTTAACCACCTTAGCCCAGGAAAGTCCCCAATCAATTGATCGCCTCTTTTCTCTTCTGGAAGGTCGTCCTTTAGCCCCTCTTGTCGGTCAAGGTTGGGGTGGGGGCAAAGTGCGGGGACGCTTATTACCGGCTAATTTAACCGTAGCCACCCATCTCCTCGCAACCTCGGTTCAACCCACCCTAGAGGGGGTAATTTTAGCCCTAGAGGACGTAACCGAAGCCCCCTACCGGATTGATCGAATGTTAACTCAGTGGCGAATGCTGGGCATTTTCTCCCAAATTAAAGCCATTGCCCTCGGTCGTTTTAGCCGTTGTTTGGCAGCCTCCGGTAGTGATAGTCAAACCGTAGAGGAAGTCTTAAAAGAGCGTTTGGGCGATTTAGGCATTGCGGTTATTGCTGAGTTACCTTTCGGTCATGATGGCGATAATGCCGCTTTACCGGTGGGAACAATGGTAGAACTGGACGGGGATCGGGGAATCTTAGAATTTTTCTATCCAGAATGATCCACTTTTTTGATACTATCTTAGAGAAGTGTTAACAAATGTAACAAAAAATTAATTATAGATGAAAGTATTAGTTGTCGGTGCGACGGGAACCCTAGGGCGACAGATCGTGCGTCATGCCATCGATCAGGGACATCAAGTGCGTTGTTTGGTACGCAGTCAGAGAAAAGCGGCTTTTTTGAAGGAATGGGGCGCGGAATTGGTCGGGGGAACCCTGCGGGATAAAAGTACCATTATTCCTGCTTTAGAGGGAATGGACGCGGTGATCGATGCCGCTACGGCCCGGGCGACGGACTCAGCCAGCATTAAACAGGTGGATTGGGATGGTAAAGTTAATCTGATTCAAGCGGCCAAAACTGCCGGAGTTGATCGCTTTATTTTCTTTTCGATTCTCAATGCCGAAAAATATCCCAACGTGCCTTTGATGGAGATAAAACGCTGTACCGAGAAATTTATAGCAGAATCGGGTTTAAAATATACAATTCTGCGTCCCTGTGGCTTTATGCAGGGGTTAATCGGTCAATACGCCATCCCGATGTTAGATAATCAAACCGTCTGGATCACGGGGGAAAGTACGGCGATCGCCTACATGGACACCCAAGATATCGCTAAATTCGCCGTTCGCGCTTTAGAAGTCCCCGAAACCGTCGGTCAATCCTATCCCGTGGTCGGCAGCAAAGCTTGGAAAGCTGAAGAAATTATCGAAGTTTGCGAACGCTTATCGGGTAAAGAGGGGAAAATTTGGCGTTTACCCATGGGATTACTGCGTTTTATGCGGGGAATAAGCCGTTGTTTCCAGTGGACTTATAATATATCTGACCGACTAGCTTTTGCGGAGGTTCTCGCTAGTGGTCAAGCTCTTGATGCTCCCATGGCAGAAGTTTATCAAGTATTTGGCCTTGATCCGAGTCAAACAACTACTTTAGAATCCTATTTACAAGAATACTTTAGCCGCATTCTCAAGAAGCTCAAGGAAATCGACTTCGAGAAACAAAAAGCTCAGCAGAAGAAGAAGACCCCTTTCAAAAAGAAAGCGTGATTCAGCAGTAGGAAAATTTGTCAATGCCCAAAATCGGCATTATTTACAACGATATTAAGCCTATCGCTTGTAAAACAGCCCATCAGATACAAGATCAGCTACTTTCTTTAGGTTGGCAGGTGTTTATGGCTACCGGCAGCGGTGGCCTACTAGGCCATTCTAAACCCTCTCGTCCGGTTTGTTTTACCCCGATCGATCAGTTAGTCCCCCCCCACTTCGAGCAAGATTTAAGTTTTGCGATCGTGTTGGGGGGCGATGGTACAGTCCTATCGGCAGCCCGGCAGTTGGCCACCCTCAATTTGCCCCTGTTAACGGTCAATACGGGACACATGGGCTTTTTGACCGAAATTTACCTAAATCAGCTTGAACCTGCCTTAGAACTGGTTTTAGAGGGGAAATACACCATCGAAAATCGCTCGATGATCACGGTACGACTGTTTCGCGAAGATACCCTCCTCTGGGAGGCACTTTCTCTCAATGAGGTGGTCGTCCACCGGGAACCCCTCACCAGTATGTGTCATTTTGAGATTCAAATTGGTGAACACGCACCCGTCGATATCGCTGCCGATGGGGTGATTCTCTCCACTCCCACCGGTTCTACTGCCTATGCTCTCAGCGCCGGTGGCCCGGTAATAACTCCCGATGTGCCGGTATTACAATTAGCTCCCATTTGTCCCCATTCTTTAGCTTCGAGATCCTTGGTATTTTCTGACAAGGAAACGGTGAATATTTTCCCAGCAACTGCTAACAGGATGGTGATGGTGGTGGACGGTAATGGCGGTTCTTATATCTTGCCAGAAGATCGAATTAATGTGCAGAAATCGCCCCACCAAGCTCATTTTATTCGTCTGCAATCGACGGAATTCTTCCGCATACTCCGGGAAAAATTGGGTTGGGGTTTGCCTCATATTGCTAAACCAACTTCGGTGGAATTACCTTAAGCAGTTATCAGTTATCAGTGATCAGTTATCAGATGTGAGTTTTCAGTTCACTGATTACTGGTTACTGTTTACTGATAGCCGAATTTATGCTCTCTTTTCGTGCCAAGATAGCTTTTTATTTAGAGGATGTCACCACGGCGATCGGACTGACGGTAAATCTGCTTATCTTAGCATTAATTTTACTCTCGTTGGGGATTTATGTGGCTCAAACCTATCCCTTATCCGCCACTTGGCAAATGTGGTTACGTCAGCTTGATTGGGGAATTTTAAGCTTATTTTCCCTAGAGTATCTAATTCGGTTTTGGTGTGCGGAATCAAAACTAGGCTTTGTTTTTAACATTTTTTCCATCCTAGATTTATTATCAATCCTGCCTCTATTTTTTGGTTTTTTTGATATTAGGTTCTTTAGAATTTTTCGCTGGTTTAGAATTTTGCGAGTGATTCGTTTTTTTGGTTCCGATCTTTCTATTTTTAGGATTAAAACTTCCGATCAGATAGTATTTACTCGCATATTACTAACTCTATTCTCGATTATTTTTGTCTATGCTGGTTTAATTTATCAGATCGAACACCCAATTAATCCCCAAGTTTATCGGACATTTTTTGATGCTTTTTACTTTGCTGTCGTGACTATGACTACCGTGGGATTTGGGGATGTGACTCCTCTTTCTGATGGGGGCAAAATGGTGACAGTTTTAATGATTTTAACGGGAGTTTTGTTAATTCCCTTGCAAATTAGCACTCTGACTAAACAAATATTAAAATCTGGCACTCAAACTGATTATCCTTGTCCAGATTGTGGTTTACCCCGTCACGATATAGACGCCAATTTTTGTAAAAACTGTGGCGCAAAACTCTTAAAAAGACCTGATTGAGACTAATTCTGGCGAAATGGGGAAGTGGGGTGTGGGGAATTATGAATTATGAATTATGAATTGGGAAGTGGGGTAGTGGAGCATTTGGCTGAAATTTCCCTAAACCCCTAAATCCCTATCACCCTATCTCCCGACTCGAAGTCTCGGAGTCTCGGAGTCTCGGAGTCTCCCGACGACCGACGGAATCATGACAATTTACAATTGCTTAATAATTGTTGCCACTGCCGTGATAATATGTCTTGTGGCTCACCTGAGCGTCATAGCTCGGAAAGCAATCCAGATATTGAGATTAGTCTATCGCTGATTTAGGTGTACCTTGTCTGACCCATCGATCGAATCTCCTCCAACCCCAGAAACCAACCCGCCGTCAGATCCGATGCGGGAATACTATCAACTACAAAACACTTTACTGATCACCACCCTGATCTTAATCGGTCTGATCTTTATGCCCGTGTGGCTGTTTTATTCCCTCAATACCGCCCTTAATTACCTATTAGGGGCAATGGTGGGAGTTGTTTACCTAAAACTCCTGGCCGGGGAAGTGGAAAAATTGGGGGTAACGAAAAATCGCGTGGGCAAAAAAGGATTAGCCCTATTCGCCGGATTAATCATCATCGCCAGTCGTTGGCAAGAACTGCACATAGTGCCAGTTTTTTTGGGGTTTTTGACCTATAAAGGGGCGATCATCGTCTATACCCTGCAAACCATCTTCAAGCTGGAGCAGAAAGCCGATTCCTAAACCCTTTGACCGTTAAAAATAACCCTGATTTGCGAACCCGAATCTCTCTAAGGTAGAAATGTTAGACAGTTTAAGTGTGCTTAATTTTTATAGCCTCGCTTCCCTGGAAGTGGGACAACACTGGTACTGGCACATCGGCGGACTAAAAATTCACGGGCAAGTGATCGCGGTCTCCTGGATCGTCTTCGCTATCTTAATCATCGCCTCGATCGCCGCTACCCGCAAAATCCAGAAAGTCCCTGGCGGTATTCAAAACCTCATGGAGTACGTTCTGGAATTTCTGCGCGATTTAGCCAAAAACCAGCTAGGAGAAAAGGAATATCGACCCTGGTTGCCCTTCATCGGCACCCTATTTTTATTTATTTTCGTTTCTAACTGGTTAGGGGCCTTGATTCCTTGGAAGTTAATCGAACTGCCCGAAGGAGAATTAGCCGCCCCCACTAACGACATCAATACCACGGTGGCGTTAGCCCTACTGACTTCCCTCGCTTACTTCTACGCAGGCATCAGTAAAAAAGGACTCGGTTACTTCGCTCACTACCTAGAGCCGATTCCCGTGCTATTACCGATCAAAATTTTAGAAGACTTTACCAAACCCCTCTCCCTCAGCTTCCGTCTTTTCGGAAACATCCTTGCAGACGAGTTGGTAGTAGCCGTATTGGTCTTCCTTGTCCCCCTAGTCGTACCCCTACCCCTGATGGCTCTCGGTTTATTTACCAGCGCTATTCAGGCCCTTGTCTTCGCTACCCTTGCCGGGGCCTATATCCATGAGGCCCTGGAATCGGAACACGAAGAAGAACACGCTTAAAAGCGAGAGACGAAAACAGAAAAATTTCTTAGGGAAAAGTGTCCAAATAATAGGATAATAACTAAGAAATTATTGGTCGAATTCAGGATGAGCAACTGAATTCTAGGATCGTTCTTTCCCAAAAACTCTTTCGGGAGTTTTGAGCAGAAAACCAGCCATTTTTTACGGCTGAGAACGCGCTCCGTAAACAACAGATTGAAATTGATTAGTAAATAGAGGAAAAAATCACCATGAACCCCACAGTAGCTGCCGCTTCCGTTATCGCTGCCGCCCTCGCCGTTGGTTTAGCCGCTATCGGCCCCGGCGTTGGTCAAGGTACCGCTTCTGGAGAAGCTGTTTCCGGTATCGCCCGTCAACCCGAAGCTGAAGGAAGAATTCGTGGTACCCTTCTCCTCAGCTTGGCATTCATGGAATCCTTAACCATCTACGGCTTGGTTATCGCTCTCGTTTTACTGTTCGCTAACCCCTTCGCCTAATTAAAAAAGCAGTGGGCTATCAGCCCCCAGTCCCCAGCCTGGCAGCGGAGTTTTCAAAACTCTCAAAAAACGCCAAAGCAGCCCACTAAAAAATCTAGTTTTTGGGACGGAAGGCTGATAGCTAATTAAGGGAATTTTGCTGATCCCCCCTGACTGTTCATTGTTAAATCAGGGGGATCGTCTTCCTTTTTTGAACCTGCCTATAGCTTCTATTTATCAGGAATAAATCAATGTTTGATTTCGATGCCACCCTGCCAGTGATGGCACTACAGTTTATTCTTTTGGCAGTGATCCTGAACGCCGTTTTTTATAAACCCCTCAGTAAAGTTTTAGATGAACGGGCGGAGTATATTCGGCAAACTGAAGGCGGAGCCAAAGAACAACTAGCCAAAACCGAAGCACTGGTACAAGAGTACGAATTGCAATTAACTTCGGCTCGTAAACAATCCCAAGAGATTATCGCCCAAGCGCAGGCCGAGGCCCAAAAACTAGCCAGCGAACGAGTTGCCGCAGCCCAAAAAGAAGCGATCGCCCGTAAGGAAGCCGTCGCCGCCGAAATTGCCCAACAGAAAGAAGAAGCCTTTCGTTCTCTAGAAGGACAAGTGGCCTCTCTTTCCCGTCAAATTCTCGAAAAACTCCTCGGCCCCGAACTCGTTCGCTAAACCCCAGCCCTTGGTTAATAACAGTGATCAGTAAAAAGATAGAAATCAGTCGTCAGAAGTTAGAAGACTGGAAACTTACCTCTGATAACTGATAACTGAATAACCTACTCCCCGCCCTCAATAACCATGATCATCGACACAGTTTTATTATTAGCCACGGAGGCGAAGGAAGCGGCAGCAGAAGGATTCGGCATCAACACCGATATCCTAGGAACTAACCTATTTAACCTCTCGATTCTGCTCGGTTTAGTCATCTTCTACGGCCGCAAAGTTCTCGGACAAATCCTCGGAGAACGTCAGTCGAAGATTGCTGAAGCTTTAGCCGAAGCTGAAAACCAGAAAAATATTGCCGCTACCGCCCTCGCCGAAGAACAGAAAAAACTCGCCCTGGCAAAACAAGAGGCGGAAAAAATTATCGATAACTCTCGATCTAGAGCTAAAGCTGTCACCGCCGACATCGCCGCCCAAGCCGAACTCGATATTCAAAGAATGCGCGAAAGTGCCGCTAAAGATCTCTCGGCGGAACAGGATCGCGTTTTAGTAGAATTACGCCAAAGAATTACCGCTTTAGCCTTAGCTAATGTGGAATCCCAATTAAGCGCCGGCCTGGAAGAATCGGTACAACAAACCCTAATTGATCGCAGTTTGGCCAACCTAGGAGGTAAATAGATGCAGGGAAGTTTAATCAGTTCAGAAATAGCCGAACCCTACGCCCAAGCATTACTTTCCGTCGCCCAAAGCAGCGGACAATTAGAAGCGATTGGCGGCGAAATTAAATCCCTCTTAGAATTGTTGGAAAATGCTCCCGATCTAAGAGCTTTTATCGGCAATCCCGTCATCAAAGAAGAAGCTAAAAAAGCCGTTCTTTCCCAAGTAATGGGGAGCAGCGCCAATCCCTATTTAACTAACTTCATGATGTTATTGGTCGATAAACGTCGGATTCAATTTTTAGAACCCGTTTGTCAACAATATCTCACCCTGGCTAGAGTGCTGACTAACACCGTTTTAGCGGAAGTTTCCTCAGCCACCGAATTGAACGATAGCCAAAAACAAATCGTCATCGACAAAGTGAAAACCCTAACCGGGGCGAACGTGGTCGAACTGAAAACCAAAGTTGATGGCAGCCTGATCGGTGGTGTGGTGATCAAAGTCGGTTCTCAGGTCTTTGATGCCAGCATTCGCGGTCAACTACAACGCCTCAGCCTCTCCCTGCGCTAAGGTCATCTAATCTCTCTTTTTTGCCGTTTTTTCACCTTCTAATTTTTTACTTTTTCCCAGATTAAACTATGGTAGCTATCAGACCCGACGAAATTAGCACGATTATTCGTCAACAGATCGAATCCTATAACCAAGAAGTACAGGTCTCCAACGTGGGAACCGTCCTGCAAGTGGGTGACGGTACTGCCCGCATCTACGGCCTACAACAGGCCATGTCGGGAGAACTATTAGAATTTGAAGATGGAACCGTCGGCATCGCCCTTAACCTCGAAGAAGATAACGTCGGCGCGGTGTTAATGGGTGACGGTTTCGGGATTAAAGAAGGCGGTACGGTGAAAGCTACCGGTAAAATCGCTCAGGTTCCCGTGGGTGACGCCTTAGTCGGCCGCGTGGTTGATGCCCTCGGTCGTCCCATTGACGGGAAGGGGGAAATCCTCGCCAGCGAAACCCGTCTGGTGGAATCCCCCGCCCCCGGTATTGTCGCTCGCAAATCCGTCTGTGAACCGATGCAAACCGGCATCACCGCCATCGATGCCATGATTCCCGTCGGTCGTGGCCAACGGGAGTTGATTATCGGTGACAGAAAAACTGGTAAAACAGCGATCGCCATTGACACGATCATTAACCAGAAAAGCGAAGACGTGATCTGTGTCTATGTCGCCATCGGTCAAAAAGCCTCCACCGTCGCCCAAGTAATCGACACCCTCACCCAAAGAGGCGCCATGGATTACACCGTAGTGGTGGCCGCTAACGCTAACGACCCCGCCACCCTCCAGTATATCGCCCCCTACACCGGAGCTTCGATCGCCGAATACTTCATGTATAAAGGCAAAGCGACCCTAGTTATCTACGATGACCTCACCAAACAGGCTCAAGCTTATCGTCAGCTATCCCTGCTCATGCGTCGTCCTCCCGGTCGGGAAGCTTACCCCGGCGACGTTTTCTATCTCCACTCCCGTTTACTAGAGCGCGCCGCTAAACTCAGCGATGCCCTCGGTGGTGGTAGCATGACCGCCCTGCCGATTATCGAAACCCAAGCCGGTGACGTTTCTGCCTACATTCCCACCAATGTAATTTCGATTACTGACGGTCAGATCTTCCTCTCCACCGACCTCTTTAACGCTGGTTTCCGTCCTGCTATTAACGCTGGTATTTCCGTATCCCGCGTGGGTTCGGCGGCCCAGACGAAAGCGATGAAGAAAGTTGCCGGTAAATTAAAACTCGAATTAGCCCAGTTTGACGAATTAGAAGCTTTTGCTCAATTCGCTTCTGACCTTGATGCGGCCACCCAAGCACAACTGTCTCGCGGTCAACGTCTGCGTCAAATCCTCAAACAGCCCCAAAACTTCCCCCTCTCCGTTTGGGAACAGGTGGCGGTGGTTTATGCCGGTTTAAACGGTTATCTCGACGATATCGCCACCGATAAAGTTATCGATTTCTGCGCCGGTTTACGGGAATACCTGAAAACCAGCAAACCTCGTTACGTTGAGATCGTCAGCACTGAAAAACAACTCAACGACGAAGCGGAAGGCCTGCTCAAAGATGGTATCAACGAGTATAAACAGGCTTTTAAATAATCTTGGTAATCAGTAAATGAATGTTGGTAATGGGGGTTAGGTTTTAGGGGATGGGGTGTTGAGGTTTTGGGGTTTTGGGGTATTAGTTGAAATTTCCCGATTTCCCTATTTCCCCACCTCTCCATTCCCTCCTAAACCCCGAATCTTGACTGATGACTGATGACTGATAACTGATAACTGATAACTGAATTATGCCTAATCTCAAAGCGATTCGCGACCAAATTCAATCGGTCAAAAATACCAAAAAAATTACCGAGGCCATGCGTCTAGTGGCGGCCGCAAAAGTGCGCCGCGCCCAAGAACAAGTTCTCTGTACCCGTCCTTTTGCCGATGCCCTCGCTCAGGTTCTTTATAATCTCCAAGGTCGTTTAGCCTTTAGTGATGTTAATTTACCCCTGCTGGCCCAACGGGAAGTAAAAACCGTGGCTCTGTTAGTAGTCACAGGCGATCGAGGTCTTTGTGGCGGTTATAATACTAACGTCATCCGTCGTGCCGAACAACGGATGAATGAATTAAAAGAGCAAGGGATTAAGTATCAATTAGTGGTTGCCGGCCGGAAAGCGGCACAATATTTCGAGCGCCGGAATGCTCCCATTGCCGCTAAATTTATCAACCTCGAACAGATTCCCACTGCCGATGAAGCTGGCACGATTGGGGATGAATTGCTTTCCTTATTTTTATCGGAAACAGTCGATCGCGTCGAGTTAATTTATACTCGTTTTATCTCCCTGATCAGTTCCACTCCGGTGATTCAAACCCTGTTACCCTTAACTACTCAAGGTTTAGCGGTACAGGATGACGAGATTTTCCGTTTGGTGACTAAAGAAGGAAAATTTAAGGTACAACGGGAAAAAATGGCCAGCCAACCGGCGCAGGTTTTTCCCCAAGACATGATTTTTGAGCAGAATCCCGTCCAAATCCTCGATTCTCTCCTACCTTTGTACTTAAATAACCAATTACTGCGCGCTCTCCAGGAATCGGCGGCTAGTGAATTAGCAGCCCGGATGACGGCGATGAGCAACGCCAGCGAGAACGCCAGCGAGTTAATCGGGACTTTAAGCCGTACCTACAACAAAGCGCGTCAAGCCGCTATTACCCAAGAATTGTTAGAAGTAGTAGCGGGGGCAAACGCTCTCTAGGTTTAAGCCAGTTTTTCTTGTGATTATCAGTAGGAGTGATTGTTTTCACTCCTTTTTTTTCGTTATAGCTGAACTTCCCCCATACATATTAGACCTCTTGCATAATTTTTTTATGGTATAATATAAGGTTTTGCTTTTTTCTCAATTCTTAGATTGAAGTGGAAAAAAGAATAAAATGTGATCTTAGGTCAGGAAATCATCTATAATTTTGCTATGTTTATTAGCA
>NZ_JADBUN010000241.1:0-8249 GCF_020245625.1 Microcystis sp. M049S2
CCCCTTATCAAGGGGGGATCAAGGGGGGATCAAACCCCCCTTATCAAGGGGGGATCAAGGGGGGATCAAACCCCCCTTATCAAGGGGGGATCAAGGGGGGATCAAACCCCCCTTATCAAGGGGGGATCAAGGGGGGATCAAGGGGGGATCAAGGGCGATTGCAGTTCGATAAACTCACTAACCACAATGGGATGCAAGACGTGCCATTGGTGTAAACTTAAGCACCACCAAACTCCCGTAAGGGCGAAGCATTCGGGCAATAACCTATCGCTGAAACCGTAAATTTCTTATCCGAATGCTTCGCCCCTACAAACTCAAATACCAAAACATAAGCCAATTTTGAGACAAAAGCAGATTTTTTGGTATGATAAAAACAACTATTGCAAAATTCTATGGTTTGGCAAGCGGGACAACTCCTCCACAATGGCAAGTACGAGATCCTTGAGGTCTTGGGACGGGGAGGTTTTGGCCTGACCTATAAAGCACGTCATCGCCAACTCACCCTGGAAGTGGTGATCAAAACTCCTGATATTTTGCAGAAAAGAGATACGGAATACGAGGATTATGTTAGACAATTTGAGGCGGAAGGGCGCAAGTTAGCCAAATTTTCCCAGACTCCCCATGCCCATATCGTCCGTATTTCCGATTTTTTTACTGAAGGTCAAGTTCCCTGTTTGGTGATGGATTTTATTCAGGGTCAAACTTTGATGGAAAGGGTGAAAACTCAAGGAAAATTATCGGAAGCGGAATGTTTAAAATATATTCGGCAAATTGGTAGCGCATTAGAGGTGGTTCATCAAGCAGGAATGGTACACCGAGATGCTCACCCTGACAATATTATGATTCAACCCAATGGGAATGCTATCTTGATTGATTTTGGCATTGCTAAAGAGATTATTCCGGCTGGTAGTAGTTCGACGGATTATGCCGCAAATCCCAGTTTTGCCCCCTATGAACAAGTTTATAAAGGTAGCAAGGCCAATCGTCAGCCGAGCGTGGATATTTATGCCCTAGCCGCCAGTTTTTATTATGCGGTAACTGGTCAAAAACCGACTCCTTCAATGGAACGCCGTTTAGATAATCGTCCCTTAACATCACCGAAAGAAATTAATCCTAATTTAAGTGATCATCTTAACAAAGCCATTACTCTGGGGATGGCTTTGGAAAAAGAAAACCGCCCTCAGTCTATGTCCGATTGGCTTCAACAATTGGAATTACCACCGCCTCCTGTAGAAAAAAAATATCGTCAAGAAAAAGTTAATCCCCCACAGCCAAGGAAAGAGCCAAAAGTAGCTGAAACAAAAGCCCTTGTTAACCCAAAACCTTCTGATAATTCTCTTCAGAAAAAACTCCAAGCTCTTCCCTGGGATTGGTTAATCGGTGTGTTTTTTGTTTATGGTGTAATTGGTTACATTTTAGCTGCCAATTCAGCACGATGGGAAGTTTGGGCTTTTTTGTCTGTGGCTTGGGCTGGGGCTCTGGCTTGGGCTGTGGCTGGTGCTGGGGCTTGGGCTTGGGCTGTGGCTCTGGCTCTGGCTTGGGCTTGGGCTTGGGCTGTGGCTCTGTTGTGGGCTAGCACTCTAGCTGGGTATGAGTCTGAGGGTGTGGTTGTGGCTTGGGTTGCGACTGGGGTTGTGGCTGGAGCTGTAGCTAGGGCTGTGTTTTGGCTCTCAGAGAAAACTTCAATTTTTGATCCCTGGAAAGATACGGCTTGGTTTCATACTCTCTTGTCCTTTGTTTTTCCTGGATTGATAGGTTGTATTACTCTCAGTCTTATATTTCGTGACAATTTTGTTGTAATGGGAATAATGATCATAGTAATATTATCTATTCAGGTTTATACTACAATCAATTTAGATAAGAAAAACTTTAGTCATTTCAATATTTTTCTGATTCTTGCTGTTACAAATTTAAGTGGTTTAGCAAGCGGTTGGTTATTGGGTCTTCTCTAGCATTCCAAAGGCTAACAAAACATAAAACTATCCTCATAATTCCTTTTTTTCTATTGTTATCTTCCCTAGATTAGGTTAATTAATGCAACCCAAAAATTAAATTGTGCCATAGTAGTGAGTCTATTCTGCTGAGGAGCATCTCACTTGTGCCATGCGTATTAATGCTTATAGCTGTCAAAAACTATAAAACAATGAGCTTGTAATCAAAAGTTCATGTCTGCGTCACAGTAAGTTCATATCCCCCACCTAAATTAGAGATAGTCAGTCCCAAGCCGTTTTCCAAAACACTCCTCTCACACCCACGATTATTAGGACTGACTTTTATTCCCTTCTCAAAATGGTTAAACAATAAAAACTATGACTCGCAATATTTTTAACGATAATATTTCCCCGATCAACGAAGGTAATCCCAAACGATCCAAATCTTCTGCGATGAAAAAACTTTTTGCCTATTCCTCCTTACTGGTTTTGGGTGCTGGGTTAGGTATCGGTGCCACCTACGCCTACAGTCAAAATCCTCTAGAATTAGCCCAAAATATTGCCACCGCTACCAATAATCCTCGCCCCTCCACAGCAGCCGCAGCCGCTCCCTCAACCCTAGTTATTCCTACCAATTTTGTCGCTTCTGTGGTGCAAGAAGTGGGGCCGGCGGTGGTAAGAATTAATGCTTCTAGGGAAGTCAATGGAGGCGGTGATTTTTCGGAATTTGCTAACGATCCTGTTTTCCGTCGCTTCTTCGGTTCCCAAATACCCGAGCGAGGAGAAAAACAAGTTCAAAGGGGTACAGGTTCCGGGTTTATTATCAGTAATGACGGTAAAATTATCACCAATGCTCACGTTGTCGAGGGAGCAGATAAGGTGACAGTCACCCTCAAAGATGGTCGCACTATTGATGGTAAAGTTTTAGGTAGTGATCCTTTAACTGATGTGGCAGTGGTACAGGTGGAAACGAGCAATTTACCCACGGTTAAATTAGGTAATTCTGATAGTTTACAGGTGGGAGAATGGGCGATCGCTATCGGTAATCCTTTGGGATTAGATAACACTGTCACCACGGGAATTATTAGCGCCAAGGAACGCAATGGCTCCCAAATTGGTGCTAGTGATAAACGGGTGGATTTCCTGCAAACCGATGCGGCAATTAACCCCGGAAATTCCGGCGGACCTTTGTTAAATGCTCGGGGAGAAGTTATCGGAGTTAACACCGCTATCATTCAAAATGCCCAGGGTTTAGGTTTTGCTATTCCGATTAAAACTGCCCAAAGAATCGCTGAACAATTAATCGCCACGGGTAAGGTGGAACATCCCTATCTCGGTGTTCAAATGGTACAGTTAACCCCAGAGGTAAAAGAACAATTAGCCGATAGTCCCATGGCTGATAATTGGACTATCCCCGATGATTCTGGTGTCTTGTTAGTGCGGGTGATGAGAGATTCTCCTGCCGCAGCAGCAGGATTGCGATCGGGTGATGTGTTAAAGTCTGTAGGTGGTAAGAATGTCACCGATCCCGATGCGGTTCAGGAAATTGTTGCTAATACTCAAATTGGCGATAATTTACCCGTAGAAATTAGCCGAGAAGGACAAAAAATTAATCTGAATATTCAAGTGGGTAGCTTGAATACTGCTAACAGATCCTAGTCTGAAAGATAAGTGGTAAAAGACCTAAACTTTATAGAGAGCTTGTTAGTAAGCTCTCTATATTTCTGGTTTTACTTTTGGCTCTTGAATCGAATAATTATAGCATTTATCTTAATGGTGAGATAAGTAGGTAGGCGTTAAAAATTATCAGATACCCCCCTTATCAAGGGAGATCCCCCCGCCTATCGACACCCCCCTTATCAAGGGGGGCAGGGGGGATCGACACCTCTCTTATCAAGGGGGAATTAAGGGGGGATCGACACCCCCCTTATCAAGGGGGGCAGGGGGGATCGACACCTCTCTTATCAAGGGGGAATTAAGGGGGGATCGACACCCCCCTTATCAAGGGGGGCAGGGGGGATCAAGGGGGGATTAAGCCAGAATCGAAAGATAGTTAAATACTTGACCCTACGCTGACAATTTTACTGTTGGGAGATAGAAAATAAAAACCGCTCGTAAGCTCGATTAATTTTTTGCATAATTTTAATCGCTATGGCAGAGGAATTGTGATCGGGGTGATACTGACGAGCAAGCTGATAATATCTTTGTTTAACTTCTGAAAAACTGGCATTTTTAGAAATTTCTAAAACCTCCCACCAATCCTCGGAATCGGAGGGCAATATTTCTAATTCTCCTAAGATTTCCGACCATATTTTTACCTTACCTCCATAACTACCTGTAATTAAAAATTGACCATCAGGACTAAATTTTAAGGGAGCAGTTCCCCGTAAAGTTTTAATTAATTCTCCTGTTTGTCCTTGCCAAATTTTAATTTCTGTTCGGGAAGCACTAGCAATTAAATGGCGATGAGGATTAATAGCAATACTAATAATTGCCTGCTCGTGTGCCTGCCAACTTTTAATAATTTCTCCTGTCTTTATATCCCAGATTTTAATCGTTTTATCACTACCGCCACTAATTAGATATTGACCATCATTACTAAAAGCTAAACTGTTAACGGCTGCCCTGTCACCGATAAAAGTTTGATAAGCATAACTATGATCAAATCGCCATAATTTAATAGTTTTATCATCACTACCACTAGCAATAATTTGGCTATCGGGACTAATAGCACAGGTATTAACTGCCTCCTCATGACCGATTAAAGTTCGCTTTAATTCTCCTGTATGATAACCCCAGATTCGCAGAGTTTTGTCATTACTAGCACTAACAATAAATCTTTCATTGGCAGCAAAAGCTAATTGTAAAATTACACCATCGTGGCTATGGGGAGCATTGACACGAGCGAAAAAACTACTTTTATACTGCTTAGTGTCTAATTGCCACTGACTAATTCTGCCATCCAATCCACCAGCAATAATCGATTTACCGTTAGGACTTATAGCCAGAGTTTGGATCGGTTCATTAACTCCCACAAAGGAATAAATTAATTTACCCGTTTCTCGCTGCCAAAGTTTTATGGTTTGATCTTCTCCCGCACTAGCGATAATTTTACCATCAGGACTAACATCGATCGCCCCAATATTTGCCTGATGACCTTTAAGGGTTTGGAAACACTGCCAAGATAAACGCTCTGGAATAGTAATTTCTGTAGAATCTAACTGTTGATTTTCCTGAACAGATACTTCTTCTAACAGTTGCTGTAATTCTACCTCTAGATTTTCATATTTTCGCGTAACTTCTTGCCAAAATAAAGCTTCTTCGTACTCTCTAGTAATGCGATCAAAAAATTCTAGATTGCCATAAAAATTATTGTTGGAGTAGGTGGGGGATAACATTTTCATCAGTCCGTAGACTCCTAACCCGACTAGGCCACCAGCGATCGCCATAGAACCGACACCAACACCGAAAGCTGTACCTTTAACCGCGACTCCCACACCCCCAAAGGTAGAGTAGATACCGATTCCGCCAAGGCTTCCTATTCCCAAAGCTAACCCGACATTGTGATCGTTTGTTTCTAGTCCTTGCAGACTGGCATAAATTGCCGAACTTGTCAGGATGCCAATCCCCGTCATTCCCACTAAACCGACGCTTATACCGCCAAATCCGCCGACTAAGCCAATATTTCCCAGACAAGCAGATAAATTGGCTCCTGTGACTCCACCGACGGCGGGAATAACAAAATCGAGCTTTTTAGCCATATTTTTGCGAAATAATCAAGTTAGTCATCGGGTTTCTCCTATAGAGTTTAGCCTAGTTTGGTATCGACGACTGACTCCCCAAGGGAGCATCTCACCTTTGTAACCCCTAAATCAAGTTTTATGTCAAGCTATTTTGAAAGCCTTGCTAGAAACCAGTTTTAGGGATAAGTATAATTACTCACTTGCATAAATGAGATGCTCCCCTCCCCAAAGTGGTACTTTTCCCTCCTGCCCCCTGCCGACCGCCTCTTTCAAGTCAGTCCCGATGAAAAAATTTTCACCCCTACAGATGAAAGAGGTTTTCTTCCCTACACCCCACACCCCACACCCTACACCCTCTTTCCAGTCAGAGGCAATCAGGGCAAAATGATAAGTATTTTATATATAAATAGCTTCAATGCTTAAAAATATTTAAATTTACAATCGGTAATATTTATTTTTACTTAAGAATTTATTGAGAATAATTTTTATTTATTTACGAGGTTGCAATACTTCCAGCGATTCTGGTATAATTTTCCATTATGCTATGATGGCCTTTATTGTAATTTTTAAGGTTTTTATGGTCTAGGTTGTCTTAAAACCCTTGCTAAATCTAGATTTTTCCCTTGAGCAAAACCAAACACTTTCGCCAATTATCCCTTTTTTCCCCAACAACGTTGATCTAATTTTTGTGTAGTTTTGTTGCAAAGTCAAATTTTTTTTGACAAAATGGCTAAATTGTGGTATGGACAAAGTATAACGGGTTGTGGATTGACCATACCTGTCACCTTATTTTCAGCGAATTATCAGAAAATTTGCCCACTAGAGTCGCCCTAGCTTGCTTTCTTTTTCTATAATAGGGGTTAATCTTCCCACACTTGTCAAACGGCTATGAGTCTCTGTCTCAATCCCGATTGTTCGCACAAAAACACCCCCACGGATAAATTCTGTCATAAGTGCGGTTCTCAATTACTGCTCAGAGAACGTTATCGAGCGCTAAAATTAATCGGTCAAGGGGGTTTTGGCAAGACATTTCAAGCGATAGATGAGGATAAACCTTCAAAACCCTATTGTGTAATTAAACAATTTTTCCCGTCAGCGCAGGGAACAGGAACTTTACAGAAAGCAGCAGAATTATTTAAAGAAGAAGCGATTCGTTTAGATAGTTTGGGAAGATACCCACAAATCCCCGAACTTTACGCCTATTTTACCGGTAATGACGGGCGACAATATCTCGTACAGGAATATATCGAAGGACAAAATCTCGAACAAGAATTAAAACAGGAAGGAGTATTTAACGAAGCCAAAATTAAACATCTTTTGTCAGAGATTTTACCGATTCTAGAATTTATTCATAGTAAACAAGTAATTCATCGCGACATTAAACCCGAAAATATTATTCGCAGAAAAAGCGATAATAAATTAATTTTAGTCGACTTTGGGTCGGCAAAATTTGTCAGTCCTTTAAATCGTTCCATGACAGGAACAATTATCGGTTCTGCTGAATATATTGCCCCTGAACAGGGAAATGGCAAGGCAGTTAATGCCAGTGATTTGTATAGTTTGGGTGTAACTTGCCTTTATTTATTAACAGGAATATCTCCCTTTGATTTATTCGATGGGGGGGAACACCAATGGGTATGGCGACAGTGGTTAGTTAATAATCCTGTTAGTAGTGATTTAGGTAATATTCTGGATAAATTAATCGAGTTCGGCACGAAAAAACGCTATCAATCCGCCTCGGAAGTGTTGCAAGCTTTGCTGATAAAAACATCAGTCTCTATATCTCAGACAACTATTACGCAAACTCCCCCATCTATTCAGCTTAAAAGTGCCAAAGGAATCGATTATCGAAACTTAGAAGATTTATTAAAACGGCAGCAATGGAAGGAAGCGGACATAATAACTTTTGAAACTATGCTGAGAATTTGTAACAGACATGAATTTTTAAGAGTTGAAGATATAGATATTTTCCCTTGTGAAGACTTACAAATAATTGATCAACTATGGTTAAAATATAGCCAAGAAAAATTTGGCTTTTCAATTCAAAAACAAATATTTGATCGGCTTGATAATGGTCAACAATATAATGATAAGCTCTGGGATGACTTCGGTTTGATTATAGGATGGCGAAAGGGGAATAAAAACATTAGATACGACAGGGCTATTTTCGATATCAATGCACCTAGAGGACATCTACCATGCCGAATCTTTGATTTGTGGAATTGGGGAGGAGTTGGTGGCGGAACTGGGTCTTTATTTTATTCTCTCGCGTCGAGACTTGTAAAATGTAACGTCATATAAAGGTTACAGCCAATTTTTAAGAATCACATATAAGGGACTTGCGTAGGAATAATATCCCAGCCAGAAAATCGCTCTGTAGAAGAACCAGACCAGCCAGATGGCACATTATCAAAGCGCAAGTCCCTAACATCTCAAAGGCTCTCCCCCTACTTAGGGTGATCAGCAAACCTGATCGATCGGAGGGCGCAAGCATTGCGCCCCTACAGTAACGGATTTTGTCCACAATGTAGGGGCGAACTGCGTTCGCCCAAAAGGTACATTATCAAAGCGCAAG
>NZ_JADBUN010000242.1:0-5955 GCF_020245625.1 Microcystis sp. M049S2
ATCTCTAGGCAGACGTCTTTCAACAAGCTATCTACCTGTTCGTCGACAACGGCTTTACGATATTTGGCTGGGAACACTAAATGATATAGCAAAACACTTACATTATGGCTCTTATGGATGTATTCACTCATTTTTCTATTATACGCCGCGAGCGGCGGGGAATTAGACCCGAAGAGATTAAAGGAGATGATGTTTATAGCCACTGTTGATAATGTTGTTCCCGTTGTCTTTCTAGCTTGACAAGATAGAGATCGATTTGTGCTTGATTGTGATAATAATAGGTCAAAGTGGCATAAATTTTTTCTAAATTTAGAGTTGGTAATTCTTGGAGAATTTCTTGAGGACTATAACCTTGTCGATAGTATTTCAGTACGTCCTCAATGCCAATACGATGTCCTTTTAATTGAATATTATCTACTGCTACAAATTCAAAATAATCTTCTAACTGCATAGGTTGTTACCTCCTAAAACATCAATACTATCCTAGCATATTATTAAAAATGTGCCGCAAAATTCAAATTATTCACCGATTTTAAGCCTATCTGAATATTCAATTTAACCCACCTAGTTTAGATGGGTTAAAAAGATAAAAATAGATTAAGATTGACGTTTTAAAGCAGAACTAATTCCTAATACTCCTAAACTCAATAATCCTAGCACTGATGAAGGTTCGGGGATAGGAGTAGGAGTAGGAGGAGGGGAAAGAGCTATCACCGAGACATTATCCAACGCAGGACCAGCAACGCTATTAGTTAAAGTGATAAACTCAAGGGTAGTGGTTGTACTGTTAGCGGTAAAATCCCAAGATTTTGATACCCATCCCATATTTGAACTGCTTTTTCCTGTTGTGTCGAAAGAAAAGTCAGCAGAACTTCCTCCCGCACTCACTCTCATGTCTTTAATAATAGGACTTGCGTTGGGATTACCCGCCAGATCAAAAGTCACCCGATAAGTCCCACCGACAGTTGTGTTAAAGGTTTGCTGAATTCGACCAGCATTCCCTCCAGATAAATCCAGACTTCTAGAACCATTAGAAGCTTGCCATAATGTACCGATATAATCGATTTGGCTTCCTGGGCTAACCGTCCATCCTGTAATTACCGTGGAACCACCACTAAGTGTTTGAAAAACACCAGGGTCTGTACCGTTCTCAAAACTGCCATTTTGAATCAAATTTGCTGCTTGTACAGGGGTGACTATCAAAGCACTTACCCCAAGGACAGAGGAAGCAATTGAGAGTTTTAATAAGCTGTGCTTACCCCCCCCCGAAAATCAATTAGTTTTGCTAATTTTTGCGTCATGACTAAAAACTCGACTTTTACAAGAACGGCCTCATCATAGCAGAGAAAAGCTTATAAAATAGATTAACTTTTTGGCTCTTCTCGACTTTGTGTGACAATTTTTGCTTATATAGTAGCGATCGATCTTTGTGTCCTTTGTGTCTCTGTGGTTGGTTCCACTCCAGCAATTCTCATTTTGAAACGATTTTGCGTTGTTTCAGCGATCTAGAGATTCGTTAAGAATTATTAACCCCTCTAGGTGCAGGGGTTTTAATGTCATGAAACCTTAAAATGAGAATTGCTGGTTCCACTCACTCGCCCGCAAGAATGTATCTTAGAATACATTTTACCCAATAAACCTGGGATATCCGAGAGACTTGTGGCCAGATATAATTAAGGGGTATTTGGGGAAGAAATTGGATTATGGAAGAACTTTTAGAATTAAAGGCTTTACTCTTAAAAGGTGATATTAAAGGTTCACTGGCGATTGTAGAAGACCTTGAAGATATGAGCAAAAATGGGATTATTAGCACCATTCGTAGTTATGCTGTTATCTTATTACTGCATTTAATTAAACAACAGGCAGAAAACCGAACTACTCGTTCTTGGGATGTCTCCATTCGCAATAGTGTTAGAGAAATTCAACGCCACAATAAACGACGAAAAGCGGCAGGATATTATTTAAGTGATCAGGAATTAACAGACACTTTAAACGATGCTTATCTTAATGCTTTAGATACCGCTTCTTTAAAAGTCGAATTAGCTTGTTATCAATCGGAGCAACTAGAAGCTATAATTGACAAAAATAAACTGATTAGCACTGCTTTTCTTCTCATTAAAAACGTCTCTCCCTAGCAAGATTATGACAGACTCAATCTCTCAAGAACAAGCCCAAGAAATGTTACGTTGGTTAAACAAAAATCGTGACACCGTGCTTGATTTGTATAAAAATCAATACATTGCTTATAATGAAAAAAGAGTGATGGCTCACGGTGAAAATTTACAGAATGTTCTGGAACAAGCCAACACAACCAATCAAGAATTTGTCATTTATCTTGTTCCTCGTTTTCGTTATTCTCTGCAAATTTTACCCCTTCAAGTTTAAAGTAGTTTAAGATGATTTTGACAACGGCAAAATTCTATGAAAATAACCCTTTATCAACCGACATTATCGTTATTATTGCTGCTGTTGCTATCCGGTGGTTGTGCAGTCAATCAGGAAAAAGGGAAAACCACCACTCCGCAAGCGTCTCCCCTAGCAGAAATCGTTCCTTGGCAGACCGTCGAACGGGTTACTATTTTAAAAGCCGATCAGGATCCCATCTATGCTTTAGCCATTAGTCCCGATAACTCCCTGCTGCTGAGTGGTAGTTTTGACGGCACTGTTAGGGAATGGGACCTAAAAACCCAAAAACCTCTCAGGACTTGGCAACTAGGTGATACTGTCAATGCTATCCAATTTAGTCCCGATGGTGAGACTTTCGTAACTGCCGATGCGGGGGGAAAAGTGCAACGCTGGAATACGCGCACGGGAAAATTAGAAATGACCTATCCTGGCCATGCTTTTCTCGTTACCGATGCCGCTATTTCTCCCGATGGCAAAATTTTGGCTACGGGTAGCTGGGATCGTACTGTTAAACTCTGGGATTTTCAGACGGGTACACTGTTAAAAACCCTGCGCGGCCATAATCATCCGATTCAGGCGATCGCATTTAGTCCCGATGGTAAAGGAATTGTTAGCGCCGATTACGATGGTTTCGTTAAACTGTGGAAAGTGAGTACCGGTCGCTTTATTCGTGCCTATGCGGGTAATTTATTCCCCGTTTATCGGGTGCTTTTTTCCAAGGATGGTAATACCGCCGGTACTGCTAGTCAAGACGGTTCGATCCGCAGTTGGCAAGTGAAAAGTGGCATCGGCACCACTACTATTCTCGCCCATAACGACGCTGTTACCGATATGGCCCTGTTGGATGGGGGTAAAGTTTTAGCCAGTACTTCCGGGGATGGAACCGTCAAATTTTGGGATGTTAATACCCGTCGGCACTTGAATACCCTGAAGGGAAACGTCATCTTAAGAATGGTTGCCAGTCAAGATGGTCGTTGGTTAGTCACTGGAGATCGAGACGGTGCGATCGCAATCTGGCGGGGAATCTAAGACTAAATCCGTTGAGCATAGGCTACATATCAGGATGGGCAAGAGGCAAGAGGCAAGAGGCAAGAGGAGGAATAAATAATCAGTTTTTAATAACCGGATTTAGTATAATTGACTATAATTAAGACTAGAGTGTTTTCTAGGGCGAAATATAGCTATGGCAGCAGTGATTTTAAACTTAGATACAGTCAATCTCAGCGATGAGCAGTTTTACCGTCTCTGTCAAGTTAACCCAGATTGGCAACTGGAAAGAAACGCCCAAGGAGAATTAATTGTGATGCCACCTGTTGGGGGAATTAGCGGCAACCGAGAGGCCGATTTTATTAGTTTGCTTTGGTTGTGGAATCGTCAAACCGGATTGGGTAAAGTCTTTAGTTCGGCGACGATTTTTCGTTTACCGAAAGGCGGATATCGCGCTCCTGATGCCGCTTGGGTGAGTTTAACTCGTTGGCAAGCTCTAAGTCGAGAAGAACAGGAGAAATTTCCGCCTATTTGTCCTGATTTCGTCATTGAACTGCGCTCCCGTAGCGATTCCCTCCCAGAAATTCAAGCGAAAATGCAGGAATATCTCCACAGTGGTTTGCGATTAGGTTGGCTAGTTAATCCTCAACAACAACAGGTGGAAATTTATCGTCCTCAGCAACCCGTAGAAATTATGGAACTACCGGCTAATTTAAGCGGAGAGGATGTCTTACCCGGTTTTAGTTTATTTATCTCCATTTTTGAGTAAAATATAGTCAAGACTAATGTATGATTCTACTTGTAAATTTATCGCCCTGGAATATTCGAGAGATTTAGCCACTTGGTTATTAGGTAAACCTTTAGATTTAACCGAAATTAAACCCTCAGAGTTGTCATTAGAGCCGATAAGAGCCGATAGTTTAATCTTTTTGGAGTCAGAAGAACTAATCTTACATATTGAGTTCCAAACCGACCCTAAAGAGGATATTCCCTATAGAATGCTCGATTATGCCACAAGACTCTATCGACGCTATCAAGGCAAACCTATCCATCAGGTAGTTATTTATCTAAGGAAAAGTACCTTACCCCTAGTCAGACAGAATGACTATCAACAGGGAAAAACTTATCATCAATTTGAGGTGATTAGACTATGGGAACAACCCTATCAACCCTTATTGCAAGCACCAGGACTATTGCCCTTTGCTATACTAGCTCAAGCTGAGGAGCAAGAGAATTTACTGCGGCAAATCGCCCAAAAAATCGAACAAATCAGCGACAGTCGAGAACAAAGCAATCTGGCTGCCTCGACAGCAATTCTCGCTGGATTAGTATTAAACAAAGACATCATTCAACAATTGTTGAGGAAAGATATTATGAAGGAATCTGTCATCTATCAGGAAATCAAAGGGGAAGGAAGACAAGAAGAAGCCATCAATTTGCTTCTACGTCAATTAAATCGGCGTATAGGTGAAATTTCTGCCGAATTATCCGCCAATATCCAAAGTCTTTCTCTAGAAAGTTTAGAAAACTTAGGAGAAGCTTTATTAGATTTCCAGTCAGTAGAAGATTTGGAACAATGGCTAGAAAATGAGCGTTTTTAACTAATTTACTGCGGTTATTTTTCTTCTATTAATTCCCTCTATTAAGTACCTAAGCAAAATTAATTACACATATCTAACCACCTCTTGCCGTTCGGACTTCGGCGTGAGCTCAGTCGAACGCTGAGCTCACGGCCGAAGCCTCCTGCCTTTTGCCTTTTGCCTATCTTCACTAGGAAATTAATTTTGCACGACTACTTATCATTATGTCAGATCATCAAGCTAGTTATGCCGTCAATGCAATGTTAGGTCGATTGTATTTTAAAAATAAGGCGTTTCAGTCCCTAGGTTTTGAAGAACAACAGTCGATAGTTTTGGACATAATTAAAGAATCATTCCGTTGCGATGTCAATATCGGCGAAATTCTCAGTAATGAGTGTTTTTATGATTTTGACGATGTGGAAGAACAGAGAACTATAGCAACGATATTTCAAATTTGTTCCTACTGTGTTCAAGCATCAGCTAACGTACAAGACTATGGAGATGATTTTAGCAAAGCAGGAATTTGTTCCGCTTGTCTTGCTAAATATTTTCCGGATGGATATTAGAGATAATTTAATCTCAACCGAGGGATAATCAATATTCAACAATTGTTGAGGAAAGACATTATGAAAGAATCTGTCATCTATCAAGAAATCAAAGAGGAAGGAAGACAAGAAGGAGCCGTCAATTTGCTTCTACGTCTATTAAATCGGCTTATAGGTGGCATTGCTGCCGAATTATCCGCCAAGCTCTCAAGTCTTTCTCTAGAAAATTTAGAAAACTTAGGAGAAGCTTTATTAGATTTTCAGTCATTGGAGGATTGAGAACAATGGCTAGAAAATGGGCTCTTCTGGTTTTCGTGTGTTAATTTTTGTTATAAATTAAAGCAAGCAAACAGCTTAAGTCGAAGATGTTCAAAATTGGTAAATCCATAACTTATTCTTTTAATAAGCTTTATTTTGGTATTCATTCCCTCAATTAA
>NZ_JADBUN010000243.1:0-6942 GCF_020245625.1 Microcystis sp. M049S2
AACTGATAACTGATAACTGATAACTGATAACTGATAACTGATAACTGATAACTGATAACTGATAACTGATAACTGATAACTGATAACTGATAACTGATAACTGATAACTGATAACTATAAAAAAAACCGACCAACAAGAGAGAATTCCTGTCAGTCAGTCGGTGAGGATAGGCCGAATTTTACTCAGCTTTATTTCTTAGCGGGGGCAGCCTTAACGAGTTCCAATTCACTTTCAGCGAAGTTATTGGTATTCAGTCCACCGGCGCTACCACTAAAACCGTGGTAGTTAACAGTGTTAAAACGGACGATAACGGGATAGAGGATACCACTTTTGTCAACACTGGCTACGGTTCCTACATCGTTGTACCAGTAAGACTCTTTACGTTTGATTCTAACTTTGGCTCCGCGTTCGATTCCAGGCATAGGTGTTTTTTTTTAGGGTTTAGTTAACAGGTTACAATCAGAGCGAGTTTGCCGAAAGGGTTTTTACTTTAAGTTTTATTGCAAATCTTGCCACTCTGTTTGGACAAAATGCCCCGAACGTCCCCATAGGTCTGCCTTTGGTGCAATGTTAACGATTGTTAAGTTAAAAGGAATGGCCGTAGTCAGGTATTTTTGGGCCGACATTCCCACATCTGGCCCGATTTGAAAAGCGGTGGCAGTGGCTAAACCTAAGCCTAATAACTGAGAAATCGGACCTCTGGGGAAGACAAGATGAGTTCCTAAGACTAAGCCAGCGGTTAAGGCTAAAGTTACCGATAAATTGGTGCCACAACGCGGATGTAGTGCCAATTGCCCCTCGCCATTTTTGAGACGATGAAGAGCCTGTTTGGCCGCAATTTGCAGTTCATTTGTATTAATCTGTCCGTAGAGATAAAAACCCCTATCGGTGGACAGTCCCCCCAGGGCCTCGTTATCCGCAGGGGAGTGGTCAAAAGGCGATTGACGACGGGCAGCCATTTCGCTTAATACCCAGACGGTGGCGTGTTCCAAGGCGTGAACCTGTCGCAGGGTCAGAAATTCTTTGACACCGGGGATAAAGCCGATTTGTGCCAGTAAATCGCTGTCTTGCTGGGGCGAGGGGTTAAACCAGTCAAAAGAGGGGTTAGAAGGGCTACTAGAGGTCATAAAGTTGCGCTAGGGGGAGTTTTTTCGGGGAAGATGAGGGTGCTATTCGACAAAAAGGGGAAAATCTGACCACTGGGGAACTGCTGCTAGTTTTTGCTTTAGGTAAGGTTTGCTGAATAAATCTAAAAACCTTGTTGGATAAGACTTCTAGACTTTTTTGAAATCCAAAAGTGCCGGGCATGGGAGTGAGCAGGGGGAAAATCCCTGGACTTTTTCCCTGAAAATTGGGTAATTGACCACCTGAAAACCGGTAAAACCCTACACCCTACACCCTACACCCCACACCCTGCCCCCACAAAAAACTTTTTGCCGCAAACCCTAGTTAAGAAGCGAAATGATTCCAGTTATCTCGATTGCTGGTCTTGGTCATAAAAACTATAGTCAATTAGCTGTCTAAATAGGCGTTAATGATAGCAAGAGCCACTAAGGGAGCGGTAATTGTTCTCAAAATGCGTTTTCCCAATGATACAGGCACAAAATCAGCAGCGAGCGCTTGTTCTATTTCTGCCTCCGTCCATCCCCCTTCCGGTCCGATGGCCATGGTTATCTCGGTTGATGTTTGCAATTGAGAAAGTAGCGGGGCCACTGTTCTACGGGTAACACCAATATAACAAGTTGTCTGTGGGTTAGCTCCCCGGTTAAGGATGGCTAAAAATGACTGTGGTTCTTCGATAATGGGAATAATCTGTCTTTCTGATTGTTCTACAGCTTCCCGGGCAATTTTTCGCCAACGGTCAATTTTTTGAGGACTAGGATTGACTAAACCGCGTTCTGTCAGCAGCGGGATAATCCGATAAACTCCTAATTCGGTGGCAGCGCGAACGATATCATCAAAGCCATTTTTGGGAATTGCTACCATTAAATTCACTTGTACTGGTAGTTCGCTAGTTTCGTTTATCGCTTCTAAAAGATGGGCCGAATTATCAATTATTTCCGCTAACCACGCTTGTCCTTGTCCATTTAGGGCAATAAAACGGTCATGGGATTTTAAACGAACAACTTTTTTAAGATAATGACTTTGTTCAGATGTTAGGGCAATTAACCCGTTTTCTAGGGTATTAAAATCAAGAAGAAGACGATAATACAAGGCGGTTTAGTCTATATTACTATTGTGTTCAGAATCACTGTCAGCTATCTATTTTAGCTTTTATGGTGTTTTTGTATAGGGTTGAGAGTAGATCAGCTTATAGCAGTTATCTTAATGGTGAAGTACGAAGTTTTCCTTTTGGGTAGTCAGTCGTCAATACCAAATTAGGTTATACTTCATGTTTATGACAAAGGCTATAACTTACTATAGCCTTACCTACTCAGATCTGTTATAAAATTTATCCTCATCAAGGTATCTCTTGCCAAATAAGCATTAAGACTTGACAATACCCACTCCCCAACCCCCAGAAAATCCATGGACATAACTGCTAAAATTAAAGAAATAGCCCAAAAATATGAGATACCTCCCCAACTGCTAAAGGAAGCCATGGCTTTAGAAGTAGAAAAAATTACTCTAAAAAATCGGCATCTATCAGCTAAAATTGTCAAACTCATCGAAAAATATACCGACTCCTCACAATAAATAAACTCTATGACTTTGAGACTGAAACAAATTCGCTTAACTAATTGGAAATGTTATCCTAGTCAAAATATTACTTTTAACCTGCATCCCAACAGAAAAATTCAGATTATCTTCGGGAATAATGGCCACGGTAAAACTTCTCTAATGACAGCGATTTTATGGTGTCTCTATGGGGTAGATATTGTATCTAAAGAGACTCTGAAAACCTATTTTTATCGAGGTAAGGATAATTCTTCACCGGCAAGAGAAATGCGGGTGGAATTAAATTTTACTAGAAACGAGAAAAATTACTTTATCAGTCGCACAGCGAAATTAAACGTTAATGGTAGCACTTCTTCTCTCAGCTTAGAGGAAGCATTATTTTATGAAGATGGAACCATAAGAAGTAACTCTAGGGAATATATCGAAGCATTGCTTCCTAAATCTATTCGAGATTTTTTCTGTTTTGATGGCTTAAAAATTGAACAATATACCCAGATAACTCAAACTAAAGAAGCAAAAGAAGCAATTGAAAAAGTTTTGGGTATCCCGGAATTAAGAAATCTGCGTGATGATACAGAAAAAGCCTTACAAGAATTAGAAACCCGTTTAAATAAAGCCAAGGGAACCAGTCAAACTTTTAAAGATAAGCTGCAACAATTGCGAGAATTAGAAGAAGAAATTGATCTGCAACAAGGTCAGCGTAAAAATGCTAAAGATGAGGAAAAAAATGCTAAAATTATCCATCATGATGCTCAAGAAAAAGCCGCTCAGATTGAAAGTTTACGAGAAAAATTAGAGGAAATTCATAACTTAGAGAAAAAGCGTATCGGGTTACAAACTCAGTTAAATAACCTACAAAAGTCTATTGATTCTTGGTTAAAAAAAGCTTCGATACCTTTGCTGATTAACTTTGTGCAGGAAATGGCTGACGATTTGCAAGTTACTAGCTTAAAAAGCACTTATAAAACTAATTCTACAGCAATTTTAAAAGCAATACTTGACGATGAAAGTTGTTTATGTGGCCGTTGTTTAGATAAAAATTCTCGTGACTTTATCCTGCAACAAATTGCCGAACTAGAGTCCTTAGAAGTGGACAACGCCACCAGAATAGAAAAAGACCAACTTAGAATTTATTTACAGGGAATTATCCGAGATAATGCCAAATTTAGCACTTATAGTCAATTGCTTTTACAAAGAGATCGTTTAGAAGAAGAAATCGAAGAAATTAATCAACATATTAAACAGCTAAAACAGGAAACCACGGGAATAAATCAAGACTCGGTGAGGGATATTTGGCGAAAAGTTAACGAATCGGAACAAAAAGTTAAGGAGATTGAAGAAAGGATCGAACGCTTGCAAAAGGACATTGAAATCAAAGAAAAGCAATTAGAAAATTTACGCAAAGAAGTGGAAATTTTAGCTAGTGAAAATCAAACCACATCGATGTTATCTAATCAGGTTAAAATGGCTATAGGTTTAAAAAATGCCACTAACGAATTAATCGAATGGCATATCGATAATTCCCAAAAAATGATTAATCAAGTAACCAGCGATCGCTATTTACAAGTAACCAACAAACCAGAGGAATATAAAGGAGTAGAAATCACTCCCGAATATACTTTAGGAATCCGTACCATCACGGGAAAATTATTAAATCCCGATGTCTTAAGTGCGGGAGAAAAGGAAGCTTTAGCTTTTGCTTTTATCACCGGCTTAAATCAAATAACCGATACTTGTGTTCCCCTAATTATGGATACACCTTTTGGTCATTTAGACAAAGAACATCAAAAAAATATTATTAACTCTCTCCCTAATTTAAACTCCCAAGTGATTATTCTAGCTACCGATCGCGATCTTCCCGATCCACTTTTAAATCTGCTGCTCCCCTACACTACTGATATTTTTAAAATACACCGTTTAGCTGCCGATGAAGATGCTTCCGTGATTGAAGTGATGGAGAGTTACTAATGCAGAGAATCGATTCCAGTTTGAAGATTTATGCCTCGGAAACTTCCAGAAATTATCTACAGGTACTAAAAGATAATCAAACCTTTGAGCGCATGGTAGATGCTTATTTATTCGCCGCTGCTTTTGCCATTAAACAAGACTTCAGTATCTACGGAATCAATCTGAGCAATCGACAAGATTTAATTACTATTAGCCAAATCGATCCAGAAGTTATTTTAGCTTTAACCGCAGGAATTTATATTATCTGTAAAAAGAATTCCTATCCTCAACCTAGCGATGGCAAAGAAATTTTAGATAAGATCTGTCAATACGCAGAAGTGGGATTAAGGGAATTAAAAGAACGCTGGCAAGGCAAAGTCAGCAATCAAATCCAAGCTGACATTGAGAGAATTATCAATAATCTCTAAAATTCTCTGCATATAACTAGGGCTTGCTGAATAAATCTAAAAACCTTGTTGGATAAGACTTTTAGACTTGTTTTCCCTCAAAAAGTGCCGACCTTTGGAGTGATCGGGGGGAAAATTCAGGGACTTTTTCCCTGAAAATTAGGTAACTGACTACCTCAAAATCCGTAAAACCCCACACCCCACACCCCACACCCCACACCCTGCCCCTAGGAAAAGCTTTTTCAGCAAACCCTAACTATCTTTTTTAGGGATAACGACAAATTAGATTCTTTCCACACTGCCAAAAAAGACGGGTTCCACGCGAATAGCAACGATACTAGCTGGACGTAAAACCATATATTCCCCTTGAATATTTCTGATCGGAACATTGATAAAATCCCTGGAATCGGCTTTCGGAACTAATTCGTTACTGTACCACTTTTGAAATTCTTGGATAGTCAAAAAACGAACTTCCTCGCGATGTCCACTGCTTAAGAACAAATGTACTGAGTATTCGTCAGCTTTTCTACTCATTTTTTTAACTAATCAGATTGAATTTTTGTAATAAAGTTGCCATTAAAGGCGGAAAAGTGAGACGCAATTCGCTAAGATCTGAGAAAATTAATTTTTGGTAGCTTGGCAGGTCAAAAGCTAGTTTACCCTTTAATTCCGCCCGATTTTGATAGGTTAGCAGAATTTGTCCGCCCTGTTTACAAGCGATCGCATAACCTAATTCTACACTCACTAGGGGACTGGGCAGTAATTCCGTTTCTTTTTGGCTAATCGCCGTAGCATCAGCAATAAATAATAAACTTTTGCGAATTTTGCGTAATTGACTATCACTCAATCTGGTGACATTGCCCTCAGTTCGAGGCGTTTCTTCGATAGTTAAGGGCAAACGGGAGCGTTTATTAAGATTTTCGACGGTTTCGGTCAAAACTGTTTTTAAAGCGGTGCTAGAGTCCTTAAATTGGCTTTGGGAGCTAAAATAAATGACGGGATCCAGCCAAGTGCTGAGGTCCTGTTTAGTAAAGTAAATTTCTTGGGAAATCAGGTCAATATTCGAGATGACGTAACCGCCACTACCTTCGAGGTAAAATTCCACCCTTTCCCCTTCTAGATAGCGTTGGAACCAGACAGAACCCTGTATCGTCAGACTATCATCGAGAAAATCGGCCCTTAAACCCGATTTTAAGAGACTATTGCGACTTAAGCGCAAGTCGTGGGGACGTTTGACAACCTCGCGGATAGGTTCGTATTTGTCCAGATACCAAGCTTTCAGAGCGATGATGGCCATAGGTGTGGCGATTAAAGACACTCTCCCATTTTAGCAGTAAGCACCGATATCCTCTCCACATTCATCGGCAAGGTAAGAAAGAGCGCGAAATCTTAACATCATCAGGTTTTCGTAGAGGGGATTTAGCTTGCAAAGGGGCGGAATCTCTAGAATTGTCCAGCTAAATAGGGTAATTTTCCGCGCAAAGGGACATTGAGCCGGAATTAGACGACAAATCTTGTGGGCTAGTTCAGGTGTATTGATTTTTAGATGATCGATTCGTTGCCGCAGGGGTTGCCATAAATCCCATTTTGGTTGCGGTGACGGATTTTTCCGATTGCCTTTCGACCAAGGGGCGATCCAATTAGAGACAATTATTTTATTTGTGGTATAATCTGATACATCAGCATCGGCCATAGCTTTATCTTCAATTGATTGACTCATAAGGTTCTATCTGAGACTACGGGAGGGCAAATGCTCTTTCCCTAAAATCCTCTAGCCTGCATTATTCACCAACTGGCAAAAACCTGATTGTGAGGACATCTCAAAAAACAGACTGTTTTTCAGCCAGATCGCTAGATGAACTTCTTGCCAAGGCTTTCGAGGATTTTCCAAAGTCTTCATGAATAATG
>NZ_JADBUN010000244.1:0-3521 GCF_020245625.1 Microcystis sp. M049S2
CTAAGGGACTTGCGTGGGAATAATATCCCAATCGATCGGAGGGCGCAAGCTTTGCGCCCCTACAGTAACGGATTTTGTCCACAATGTAGGGGCGAACTGCGTTCGCCCAAAAGGTACATTATCAAAGCGCAAGTCCCTAACTGTTAAATTAGCCATACACTCGTGCCATAATGGTAGATTACCTCGATCAGTAAGCCAAGAAGTAATGAGTGTAAATTGGACGAATAGCCGCGCCAAGCGATTAAGTGCCTTACCCCCCTACGTTTTCGCCCGCTTGGATGAATTAAAAGCCTTAGCCCGCAAAGAAGGACTAGATTTAATCGATTTAGGCATGGGCAACCCGGACGGGTTTGCCCCGCGTCCAGTTATCGAAGCGGCCATTCAAGCTTTTGAAACCCCCCAATTTCACGGTTATCCACCCTTTGAAGGAACCGCCAGTTTCCGAGAGGCGATCGCTAAATGGTATGATCGCTCTTATGGTGTGCAACTCAATCCCGATAACGAAGCTTTACCCTTGCTAGGTTCCAAAGAGGGCCTATCTCACCTGGCCCTAGCTTATGTTAACCCCGGCGATGTGGTCTTGGTTCCCAGTCCCGCCTATCCCGCCCATTTTCGCGGTCCCTTGATTGCTGGGGCGACGCTATACCCGATCATTTTAAAAGCGGAACAGGATTGGCTGATAGATATCGATTCTATCCCCGAAGATGTGGCTAAACGGGCGAAAATCCTCTATTTTAACTATCCCAGTAACCCCACCGCCGCCGTTGCCCCTCGGGAATTTTTTGAAAAAATCGTTGCTTGGGCCCGGCAATATGAGATTATGCTCGTCCATGATCTCTGTTATGCTGAATTGAGTTTTGATGGTTATCAGCCCACCAGTTTATTAGAAATTCCGGGGGCAAAAGAGATTAGTGTAGAATTTCATACCCTCTCAAAAACCTATAATATGGCTGGGTGGCGCGTCGGTTTTGTCGTGGGCAATTCCGATATTATTCAAGGGTTACGCACCCTGAAAACCAATCTCGATTATGGTATCTTTTCCGTCATCCAAAAAGCGGCCGAAACCGCCCTACAACTGCCGGATGAATACGTCAAACAAGTACAGGAAAGATACCGGCAGCGACGAGATTTTTTAATCAAAGGTTTGGGGCAATTAGGTTGGGATATTCCCCCCTCTAAGGCGACAATGTATCTCTGGATTCCCTGTAGCGTCGGCATGACTTCCACGGATTTTGCCCTCAGTGTCCTGCAAAAAACTGGTGTTGTTGTCACTCCGGGCAATGCTTTTGGAGAGGGAGGGGAAGGTTATGTGCGCGTCAGTTTAATCGCCGATATCCCGCGATTAGGGGAAGCTTTACAGCGCCTCGAAGATGCGGGAATTCGCTATCAGTAAGGAGAGTTTTTCCCCTTGATTTACCGGCCAAATCCCTCTAGGCGCTGACTAAAATTGCGATTATGATGGAATTTTATCGCGGTAGCTTGCCACTTCCATGACCTACAGCTTAAGAATTGCCGATATTCCCGTCAGTGAAAGACCAAGGGAACGTTTAATCAGTGTCGGGGCGAAAAACCTCAGTAATGCCGAATTATTAGCGATTTTACTGGCTACAGGTCAAGGTAAGGGGAAACTCTCGGCGGTGGGTTTAGGACAGCATATTCTCAACGAATTGAGTAAATATCGCCGGGATCCCTTGGACGTTTTGAGGGATATTCAGCCCCAAGAATTAACCGCTATTCATGGCATTGGACCGGCTAAGGCTACTACTATTCTAGCGGCGATCGAATTGGGAAAACGAGCTTTTCAACGACGACCGACGGAAAAAATGGTCATCGATAGTCCCGATACCGCTGCCGCTATCCTTGGACACGAACTAATGTATCAGTCTCAGGAACGTTTCGCTGTTATTTTACTCGATGTCAAAAATCAGTTAATCGCACTCAAAGTGATTACTATCGGCACAGCCACGGAAACACTGGTACATCCGCGAGAAATCTTTCGAGAAGTGGTTAAACAATCAGCTACTAAGTTAATTATCGCCCATAATCACCCCACCGGGTCACTTGTGCCTAGTCAAGACGATATTTTACTCACAGAACAATTATTACAGGGGGCTACCTATTTAGCCATTCCTCTCCTAGATCATTTGATCCTCGGTAATGGCAACTTCCAAAGTCTTCGCCAAATCACGGATCTTTGGGAAAAATATCCCCAAGAAGATTAGACCTCTTGCAACAATCACAAATTGTTGTTAGGTTTAGCTGGAAAAGGGAGCGAGTGCGACCGAAATCTGGGTAAAATTTGAGAGATACAATCGGTCAATTGGGCATGGATTATAAAGAAGCGGGCGTGGATGTGGAAGCGGGACGCGCTTTTGTCGAGAAAATTCGCCAAAATGTGGAAAGTACCTTCCGTCCTGAAGTTATCGGCGGTTTAGGCGGTTTTGGCGGCTATTTTCAGTTACCTTCCGGTTATCAGCAACCGGTGTTAGTATCAGGAACTGATGGTGTGGGAACCAAGCTAAAAATTGCCCATAGTCTCAATTGCCATGATACGGTGGGAATTGACCTCGTGGCCATGTGCGTCAACGATGTCTTAACCTCTGGGGCTGAACCTTTATTTTTCTTGGATTATCTCGCCACTGGTAAACTGGAAGCGTCACAGTTAGCGGCGGTGGTATCGGGAATCGCTAGGGCCTGTCGTGATAGTGGTTGTACTCTTTTGGGAGGGGAAACGGCGGAGATGCCGGGGTTTTATTCGGCGGGAGAGTACGATTTAGCGGGTTTTTGCGTCGGTATTGTCGAAAAAAGTCAATTACTCGACGGCAGTAAGGTGCAAATCGGCGATGTGGCTATCGGTTTAGCCAGTAGTGGGGTTCACAGTAACGGTTTTAGTCTTGTTCGTAAGATTATCGACACCCAGGGCTTAAATTGGCAAGATTGCCCCGAAATTTTGACCGGCTCTAGCTTAGGTGAAGTTTTGTTAACTCCCACTAGACTTTATGTTAAACCTGTGCTGGAACTGCTGCGCTCTGGGTTAGATATTCACGCCATGGCCCACATTACCGGGGGTGGCATCCCGGAAAATTTGCCCCGCTGCTTAGGTAAAGGGCATTCTGTGCAGATTTACCGCGAAAGTTGGCCAATTTTGCCGATTTTTCACTGGTTAGCCCAGATGGGATCGGTTAATTCCGAAGCCATGTTTAATACTTTTAATATGGGTATCGGTTTTGTGATTATTGTCCCATCGGATCTGGCGCAATCGACTATTAATCAACTACAATCCTCTGGGATTAATGCCTACCAAATCGGCGAAGTGATTGCCGGCAAGGGGGAGATTGTTGGGCTTGATTAAGCTACAAAAACTCTTTCAGCAAACCCTACTTAGCCTGCATTATTCACCAACTGGCAAAAACCTGATTGTGAGGACATCTCAAAAAACAGACTGTTTTTCAGCCAGATCGCTAGATGAACTTCTTGCCAAGGCTTTCGAGGATTTTCCAAAGTCTTCATGAATAATGCAG
>NZ_JADBUN010000245.1:0-2587 GCF_020245625.1 Microcystis sp. M049S2
AGCAAAGGGATTGCTACTTGTTTCTAGTTCTGTCCATCTTTCCTCATAGTCCAGTAATTTAACCGTTGGGAATTTGAGGCTGACTTCACAACCAGCGATAGTATAATTATAGGAATCTGGTCGCCAATTTACTCGTTCATCCCCTAAAATTGCCAGACTGATAACTGGTTTCTGATACAAATCAAAGGCCCGATAGTTATAAATATACATCCTCTGAGGGAAATTTTCTTCGTATTGACTTTGAATTTCAATATGAATCAAAATCCAGACTTCTTCACCCCTGAGTAACCAGACTTTATAGAGTTTGTCAGCGAAACGTTTTTTTGTCTTTGCTGAAGCGGTAATCCGTTTGAGTTCTTTTTCCAGGGATTCGGGAATTTTTGTCCAATCAATTAATTGGTGAACTTCGGGAAAAAAGAAATGTAAAAACGCTTCAAAATACTCGGTTAATGCTTCTTTCCAGGGTTCATCATAATTGGCGGTTGTTGGGTTCATTTGAGTTGTTTGCTTACTCGTAGGCTGTGAAGCGCGATAGCGTAACGCACTGATTTAATAATAGAGGTGGTGGTGGTAATCTGGGGATTTTGTTGTAAAAAAGCGGATATTTGTTCGATTCCGTCTTGATTGGGAGAGAGAATAACGGTGGCGACTTCTGGAATTACCCCAGCTTGGAGACTTTGATAATCGGTAACACCAGCATCGAGGAAAACTACGGTAGCGGTTAAACGCTGATTTCTCGCACTATCCACCCGATTAGCTTGACTCAAGCCATCAGATTGAGCAAAATTGAACAAAACATCGTCAACAGCAGAAAGGCTCGGCAAAAGGGTAGAAGTCATGACATTGACCGCAAAGGTTTATTGCTAACAGTTTTAGCCCAACAATCCCCAATTTTTCAAGACTTCCATAACATAAATTAACATTATACAGAAAACGGGTTTCTCAAAGAAACCCGTTTTCTTCTTGAAAAAAACCATTTTCTCAGTTTCGTGGGTTGTTGCAAGATATGCAATCTGAACGACGTTCATAAATTGTATTTTTATTAGTTTATGGGACACAAACAATTCCTAATCCTGCCATTTGACGAATATGATCATCAAAAGCGAATACCTTAAATATTTGTAAACGATGAGCCATAACTAAAATAGAACAATCTGTGTAACTCCATTTTTTATCATTGTACTTACAGAAAGCTTCCCATATTGCCAGATCATCGCTATCTGACACATTGATATAACGATGATCTTCTCTTAGTATTTGACCCACTTGGATTGAGGCTCGACTAGATACCTTGCTCCGAATCCAAGTCACAGTTTCATCGAATACCGATTCGAGAATAATCCAATTATTATGAGGATTTTCTAAGTAATATTTTTGAGCGCTTTCGTGATGAGTTTCAGATTTGACAAAAAAGGCAATTAAAGCAGACGTATCAACAATAATTTCTTTGTCCACAATTTTTAATAAATAATTTCATCGATGTTTTCAGCGTAGTTAGTTACAACTTGACCCCGATTATCTTGTCCGATAATATATTTAGGCTCAGGTTGGACAATTTCTAAACTTCCACAAAGTTCCCAAGTACGAGTCTTAGTAATATCTGGTAATTCAGCTTGAACATAATTTTCCAAAGCTTTGATAACAATCTCTTGAACCGAGGATTTTTGTTCTTGCAAACGAGATATTAATTCGTCGGGAATTTCGATCAATATTTGAGTCATTGATAAACCTTAGAGATTAACGTTGTTTTACTAACATTATAGCCTGTTTGTGAATTATAACCAAGAGACGCAAATGCAATTACCTGAATCAGTTAAGTAGTCGTGCAAAATTAATTTCCTAGTGAAGATAGGCAAGAGGCAAGAGGCAATAGGCAAGAGGTGGTTAGATATGTGTAATTAATTTTGCTTAGGTACTTACCAAAAGGTTAACAACTGTTCACTGATTCAGGTGATTCGCCATAAGTCCAGAAAACGGGTTTCTGAAGATTGTCTCTCAATTACTCCCTCACAATGACAATTGTAGCGGGTCATGGCGAGAAGGCGATGGCCACAAGTCCAGAAAACGGGTTTCTTCAAGAAACCCGTTTTCTAGATATTGATTTTTGCCAAAGACTGCTTAAATTCTGCGAGAGAATTAGCAGTAGCTGCTAATTTTAGTAGCTCTTCTAAGATAGTAGGGTTAGTCATTTTGCCGATTATCTCTTCAATTTCTGAAGAAATCTCTCCAAACCGCACAGTTAAAACTGTTTTTATGGCATCGCGGCTTTTTTCTAGCACCCCAATTTCTTTACCGCGTTCGATTCCTCGCAATTCCATATTACTCATTAAAGGCATGGTTCTTTCCTCCTCAAATTGTTTGATTTTACTCTCTAAACTTGACTGTAATTCAGGGGATAAAGTCATCATATTGTCGATGATTTCAAACAGTTTACTAAGTAAGGTAAGTATTACCCACACTACTTATTTATGATGATACTAAAAGACTTCCTACACTCCTCAAAAGAATTTACTATAAGTGCGGCTTTTAACATCTCTTCTAAAACCGAAATAACTGAAGCATCATTGAGACATTGTCCAATATCTCC
>NZ_JADBUN010000246.1:0-3187 GCF_020245625.1 Microcystis sp. M049S2
CCCCACACCCCACACCCCACACCCCACACCCCACACCCCACACCCCACACCCCACACCCCACACCCCACACCCCACACCCCACACCCCACACCCCACACCCTGCCCCCAGGAAAAGCTTTTTCAGCAAACCCTAAGTATTGTTTCCGATTGTGGCAGTCATCTTAATAGTGAGGTACTAATTTTTCGTTTTGGGGGGCCAGTCGTCACGATTCGGTCGTCAATAGCAAATTAGGTTATACTTCATCTTTAAGAAAAAAGCTGTAAGAATCGACCTCGAAAATGTCTTGACCATCGAACCCGATTCGAGGTATTCTATCAGGGTAGATCAGACAGTAATAAAATTCAGATTTAAATTGGCAATGTTAAACCAGTTCAAAATTCTCATTGTTGATGATAATGAAGTAGATCGGATCGCCGTGCGCCGATTCTTAAGAACATCGGAGATGGCGATAGAAATAACAGAAGCCGCTGACTATCAAGAGGCTAAAGAACAGATGTCTAATAATCTTTTCGACTGTATGTTTATCGATTATCTTCTACCCGATGGAGATGGTTTGACTTTGGTGCGGGAAATTCGGCAACAGGGACTTAAAATACCCCTAATTGTCTTAACCGGTCACGGAGACGAAGGAATTGCCGTAGATATGATGAAAGCCGGTGCTTCCGATTATCTGAGTAAATTTCGTCTTTCTGCCTCGCGCTTAAATCAAGCGATGCGAAACGCCCTACGCATCTATGAAGCGGAAGAAGAAGTGGCGATTGCCAAACAAGAAAAAGAGCAATTGGCTAGACAAAAAGAAGATTTTGTTTCGAGGATGACCCACGATTTGCGAACTCCCTTAGTGTCTGTCAATCATATATTAGAACTATTTCAAGAAGGTTTATACGGTGAGATTACTCCCGAAATGAGTCGAGTCATTCATGTGATTATTCGCAGTAATACAAATCTCTTGGAAATGGTTAATAATCTTTTGGAAGTTTATTGTTATGAAAACGGCGAAAAGATACTTAATTTTACTAAATTAAAGATTATCGATATTCTCGAAGAAGTCTGTCAGCAGTTAACTCCCCTTGCCCGAGAAAAAGGACTAGAATTAAGCTTAAATGCCGAAAATGCTGGGGAAATTTTCCTAACTGGCGATCGCTTGGAACTGCGGCGCGTTTTTACCAATCTCATCGGCAATGCGATTAAATTTACCCAAAAGGGTGATGTGAAAATTCATCTCATCCCCGCTAGAGAGGAAGATACTTTTGTCACCATTGTCGTCGAGGATACTGGTATAGGCATTTCAGCAGAAGAACTACCCCGGATTTTCGAGCGCCTGTACTCCGGTTCCCCAGACAGTTCCAACAATGGGTTAGGACTTTATCTCTCCCGTCGCATTATCGATGCTCATGGGGGAACTATTGCCGTCACCTCAGAATTAGAACGGGGTACTAGCGTTTCTGTCCGTTTACCTGTCTAGAAAGATCGATAATAGAAAAAATACTTTCTGCCGATCGGTCACTGTTAATGGCTTCTAATTGGGATATCCTGTTAATACAAGCGGCGCGTCAGGGCAATCTCGCGCGGGTTCAAGCTTTACTGAGTCAGGGGGCAAATGTCAACGCCACCGATAGCCAAAATACTACGGCTTTAATCTATGCCGTGCAGGGGGGTTATGGGGAAATTGTGGCAATTTTGCGAGAATTTGGGGCTGATATCAACAAAAGTAAACAACCTCAAGGTTTAACCCCTCTCATGTTAGCGGCCGCCCTCAATCACAGTCAAATCCTTGCTCAATTAATCGCCGCCGGTGCCAATGTCAATAAGGTTAATCAAGATGGTACACCAGCACTAATGATCGCCGTTTATAAGGGTCATACAGCGATCGCAGAACAGTTATTAACCGCCGGTGCTCGGGTCAATATGCGCGATCAGGATGGAGATACGGCTTTATCTGTAGCGATCAAACAAAATTACGCCGCAATTGTCGGTTTACTGCTCGATAATGGTGTAGATGAAGAAATCCGTCAAGAAGCTTGGTTACAGGCTCTCAACGCTAATCGTCCAGAAATCCTCGAATTGTTTATTAACCGTGGTATGCCCCTCGATTCTCCCACTTTATCTGGGGAAACTCCCCTAATTTTGGCTGTAGAGAAGGGAAATCTCGGCAGCGTACAAACTTTACTGCAAGCGGGAGCCAATCCGAACATTAGCACGGAGGAGGGAGAAACTGCCCTGATGATCGCCGCTGCTGAGGGATATTTCGATATTGTCCGACTTTTACTCGCTCAGGGGGCTAGTATTGACAATCAAAATCAGGCGGGAGAAACGGCCCTGCATTTAGGGACGATCGAAGGACATTTAGAGATCGTCCAGGCCTTACTACAAGCCGGCGCTTTTGTCAATCACCGCAACCATTTTGGTGATACACCCCTGATCATCGCCACGGTGCAGGGGTACGAAGCGATCGTTTTAGAATTGTTAAAACAGGGAGCCGACCCTAACCTAACTCAGCAGGGAGAAACACCGTTAACTTTAGCTTTACAGCGCCAATTTACGGAAATCTGCCGTTATCTCCTCGACTACGGGGCTAATCCCAACGCCGTTTATCCCGATGGTAAAACCGTCCTTATGAAAGCTTGTGAGGACAATAATAGTCAATTGGTGCGCTGGTTAATCGATATCGGCGCCGATGTCAATAAACTCGATTTTAGCGGCGCTTCCCCTTTGATGTGGGCGAGTTATCACGGTTGTCTCGACACGGTTAAAGTTTTGTTAGACGGGGGAAAGGTGAACTTAAATCAGAAAAATCAAGGGGGAATGACCGCTTTAATGTTAGCTAAATTTAATCACCATCAGGCGATCGCTTCTTTATTACAACAAGCGGGAGCGATCGAGTAAGCTGCCCACGCATTTAAATTGCTTGTGGAGATGAGGCGATCGGCGATCGGCAGGAGATAGGGTGTTGGGGTGTTAGGGTGTTAGGGTGTTAGGGTGTTAGGGTGTTAGGGTTTTAGGGTTTTAGGGTTTTAGGGTGTTAGTTGAAATTCCCCACTTCCCCACTTCCCCACTTCCCCACTTCCCCACTTCCCCACTTCCCCACTTCCCCACTTCCCCACTTCCCCACTTCCCCCCGAGAAACTTTTTGCTGCAAACCCTAGATAGTCAACAACTGACCATGACCACGGTGATATTATCGG
>NZ_JADBUN010000247.1:0-9017 GCF_020245625.1 Microcystis sp. M049S2
GTAACTGCCCTCGATTCCACATTCTCCAAGCAGTGTCATAACTGATCCCTTTTTTCTTAGCATAATCTGATAGTTTCATGTGAACTGCAATGTAAACTTACACTAACCATATTAGCAGTTGTTTGCAGTCATTTGCATATACTTTTTACAAAACTTTACAATACTAAATCCGTTGGCTCTCCCGGGTTTGGTGGGTAAAATGTATTCTAAGATACGGTATTGCGGACGAGTGCGTAGAACGAACCACAGAGACACAAAGGACACAGAGATCGATCACTACTATATAAGTTAAACTTATCATACAAAGAATAAGACTGAAGTGCGAAATATGGGGTTAAATGAAACAGCCCTACCCCTGAATGGTTACAAATTTTTGTTAACATATTATCTACCGAAGAACCATAAATGTTATGATCGCTGGCAATTCCTGATCTGAATCTTTGCTACATGAGACCAATACAACCCAGCCAAACAGAACCTGTTATTGTCGCTCAGTCCTCCCCTGATCCTTCCCGATCAAATCCACCGTCAAGTAACGGCAGTTTCTCTTTAGTGCCGATAGGACTGACTGTTGTGTTTACTTTGATGCTGGTTGCTTTGCAGTCACAAATGGAAATAGAGAAGGGATTAACAAGTTAAGGCTTTGCACAAGTGGTATGTTACTGATCCAATCTTTACTAAATGGTAAGTTAGGAGATTTATTAGGTAAGTCGCCCCGCTCTCTGAATAAAGATAGCAACAACGGACAGGATAATTCCGACGGATAAGTAACAGTGAGATTAAGTCATCTAAGCCAATTAATACCCGCCGATAAAACTAATTTTTCAACAGTAAACAAACTAAGTTTTCGAGTCTAAGTTAATGAACAAACCAGAACAAAAACTTTTCCCTAAATTTTCCTACCCCAAAAAAACTGTCAATTTCATTCTTACCTTTGCCTTTGGACTTGGTATGGCTCTTGGCTTTGCTTGGTTAATCAGTCTTACAACTACGTCTCCCTGTCCACCAGATCCAAAAAGAACCTTAGAGTGTATCCAAGTCGTCAAAGCCATTAATATTATTGGTTTCTTCAAAAATATAAATATAAATATAAATCCTCTCTATCTAAGTCTGGTATTGGCTGGAGCATTAGGCGGGTTACTTTACTCCATATTACTTGACGGCGAGTTAGAATTGCCGTATTGGAGTAAGAAAAATCCCAATAATCTCAACCCCGGCTTTTTAGCGGAAATTTTTGTCGGAATAAGCGGGGCATTTATTGCCTATTCTGTCTTACCCCAAGAACTTAAGCAACCAGGCGATCAAGGCTTGGAAATCACAATTTTTGTCACTGGATTGGTGGGCGGCTACGGCGGTAAGGCCATCCTGGATGCGGCATTAGAGAAGGTAATGGAGCGGATAAAAACCGCTAACCTAGCCAAAGAGAAAGCAGAATCTCAGTCCAAGGAACTCGAAGAAAAAATACACATCCGCAATCTAGTCAACCAGCAGATTCAAAACGGGCTAAATCAGTCAGAATTATCAGAAATGCAAGAGAAACTTGAAGGTGCTACTGATGATGTTAAAAAAATTGTTTTTAATGTTGCCCATGATGCCCGTAGCTTGGGAAGACGAACTCTAACATTTAAAGATCGGGTCAGTAGAACAATTCCGATTTTTCAGTCCCTGGTAGCCAGTGATAACAATAATCCCTCGTATAATGCAGAGTTAGGTTATGCTTATATCAGTTCACAGCCTGCTGATTTAGACAAAGCCATCTCCTATCTCGATCGCGCCATCGAACTACGAGTACCGGGGGCATCAACGGAGGGAGATAGCTGGAAGTACGAAATGAATCGGGCGATCGCTAGAATTGGCCTTGGCAATTCTCAATCAAGGGATGATATCCTAAAAGATTTGTTTGCTGTTGAGCAGCGGAAAGGACTAGCACAAGCTATTGACGAGTACGAAAGGGATGGAGTAGATGGGGGAAATAATTCCATAAAAAACTGGCTGATCCAAAATCAAGATTGGCTAAGTCAACAGACTAACGGAAAAGCCTTACTTGATGAAATTCAACTTCCTGCGGCGGCGAAACCTGTCACCTCAACGTCAGCAGTAACCGAGAATCGGGCAGATTTGGTCGCTGCTCCCCCCAATACAAAGATTAAAGCAACCATTAAAACCTATCTGAAAAGGCAGCCCATTGATTCATCACAACTCGGTGAAAACGAGAAAAAAGAAGTTCCTGCGGGCCAAGAGTACAAAGTCCTCGAGTATTCAGAAGAAATTGACGGACATTGCCTAGTAGAGTTAGACTACGGTGCTGGCACTTGGTATATTTGGTCGGATCATTGGCATTTACCTTGGCAAAAATCTAGCAAAGACAATAGCCTATCATCTGTATCCGCGTCAGAATCAATTCAGCATCAAGGCGTTAATCTTGTCACTCGTCAGCAAGCTGAGTCTGTCTATGACGGAAAAGCCTTACCTGATGAAATTCAAATTTCTGAGCCAGCGAAACCTGTCACCTCAACGTCAGCAGTAACCGAGAATCGGGAAGATTTGGTCGCCGCTCCCCCCGAAACAGAGATTCAAGCAACCACTAAAACCTATCTGAAAAGGCAGCCCATTGATTCATCACAACTCGCTGACAACGAGAAAAAAGAAGTTCCTGCGGGCAAAGAGTACAAAGTCCTCAAGTATTCAGAAGAAATTGACGGACATTGCCTAGTGGAGTTAGACTACGGTGCTGGCATTTGGTATCTTTGGTCGGATCATTGGCATTTACCTTGGCAAGAATCTAGCAAAGACAATAGCCTATCATCTGTATCCGCGTCAGAATCAATTCAGCATCAAGGCGTTAATCTTGTCACTCGTCAGCAAGCTGAGTCTGTCTATGGACGTAAAATGAGTGATCAACAATTCAATGACTTAAACTCTTGTTTACAGCGATTTGAAATTAATACAGTGCCACGAATTAGACATTTTCTCAGCCAAACAGCCCATGAATCAGGAGGACTGCAATGGATGGAAGAAATTGCCAGTGGTAGTGCTTATGAAGGTCGCCGAGATTTGGGAAATGTCTCTCCTGGTGATGGTCGTAAATATAAAGGTGCTGGTGTTATTCAATTAACAGGCCGGCATAATTATCAGAAATTTGCAGACTTTATCAGGGATCAAAAAGTCATGCAGGGACATAGCTATGTTGCTCAAGTTTATCCTTTTACCAGTGCTGGATTTTGGTGGAAGAATAATAACATGAATGCTCTTTGCGATCGGGGTGGAACTGTTAGAGAGGTAACAAAAAAGGTTAATGGTGGTTATAACGGACTAGCGGATCGTCAACGTTATTACGATAAAGCTTGTCAAGTTATCAAAGAATTACCTTCTACACCTTTGCATACAGAAGAGTTAGCCGCACAACCCGAAACAGGCAAGGCAGCGAGAGAATCTAGCGATCAGGTTAGCAAAGTCGAAGTGGTTAAGGAGTCACCATTAAAGCACGCCAATCCAGCAGTACAACAACAAATAGACAGATTAACCCAATATCTGCCTTCGGGGAAAACCTTAAATCTTGAGACAAAAACCAGGTATTTCAGCCAGCGCGATAACTACAGGGATGCACATCGCACTTGCAATAGTAGTAGTAATGCGATGTATTTAGATTGGTTGTTGCGGATGATTGGTAAACCAGGTCTTGATAGTGATGATGGCTATCTCAAAAAAGTCTTCTCTATCGGCGACAGCCCTGATCACTCGGTTCAGACCAAGGCGATAAAGCAGTACGGCTTCAATACTAAATGGATGACTGATAGGGATACACCCTTTGTTGAGGACTTGGTAGAGGCTGGTTTTCCTGTTGTGGTGAACATATTGCATAAAGGTCCGATCACAAATCCTTCTGGTGGCCATATTATTATGCTGATTGACCAAAAAGCTGAAGACTGGATAGCCCACGACCCTTGGGGTACCTTAACATCACAATATAAGGAACATAAGGGTGAATATAGCCGGATCAGTAAACAAGAGTTTAATGCAAGGTGGCAAGGTGGCTACAGGATTTTAGCGTGATCAGAGTTAACAGGAGAGAACTCCACTCTACTCCCTTGTCATGTAAGGCTCTCCCGATATCATGGGGCAAAATGTTTGTTAGGAATGATGTCGGTTTTATCTCATCATCATGGAAAATTATTTAATATTTTTAAATACATTTTTCGGAGGATTCTTAATAATGACACTCACAACCATCGGCAGGGTACCGATTACTGGGAGACAGACAGCGTTAGAAAGTTGTTTAATAGCAGCGGTGCGAGAAACAGGAAAATTAATCTTTTTGTTTCTAAGAGACTTAAATGTCTTCCTTCCTTCAATTCCCGCATAAAAATCGGCAAAAGTCAAGCGACTATGGGTAAAATTTTTGTTAGCTGGACGAATAGGTAACTGGTTCATAATGTTGATTGAATGACCGAGCGTCTTATCTCTTTTCTCAGATATTATTGTACTAGATGCCCAAGGGGACAGACGGACAGACAGGGGGAGAATCTGATTAACTTTCCCCAGGGGCTTTTGTTAAGTTACATTAAGCCCTACAATATAATTCTGGTGAGTTAGACGAAATTCGCTCGATCGCTCGGTCTTATCCGCTCCTAGCTGAGACAGAGAAAAGATAGCGCATCGAGAAACAGAAAAATTGAGCTACTCAAGCTTTCGTCAATACTGCCCTGTTATCCATCTTGAGTTATAACCTAGTGTCCCAAACCCTACCTAAACCCTCCCTAAAAAGAGAATTTTTGCCATTTACCCTACAGGATATCCGTCTAGCTATCCCGGCCCGTTGCTTCCAATCAAGCGTTTTTCGCTCTTTAGCTTACTTTTTTTTTGATATTGGCATTATTACCCTACTTTACTGGATAACTTACCAGATTAATCAAGCATGGTTCTTCCCCCTTTTTTGGTTTATGCAGGGAACCATGTTTTGGGCCTTATTTGTCGTCGGTCACGATTGCGGTCACGGTTCCTTTTCCCGTTATCGTTGGTTAAATAACTTAATCGGTCATCTCAGTCATACTCCTATTCTCGTACCTTTCCACGGTTGGCGCATCAGTCATCGCACCCATCACGCTAATACTGGCAATATCGACACCGATGAAAGTTGGTATCCCGTCACGGAAACCCAGTATAACAATATGGCTTGGTACGAAAAATTAGCTCGTTTTCAGCTAATTTTATTTGTTTATCCCCTTTATCTTTTCCGCCGTTCCCCTAATAAACAGGGGTCCCATTTTATGCCCGAAAGCCCCCTCTTTCGCCCCTCGGAACGGTGGCAGGTACTGACTAGCACCGTTTGCTGTACCTTTATGTTAGGTCTATTAATCGGGGTGGGTATCAGCTACGGCTTTTGGTTTCTGTTTAACTACTACATCATGCCCTACATCGTCTTTGTGGTTTGGTTGGACCTAGTGACATTCCTACACCACACCGAAGATGATATTCCCTGGTATCGCGGTCAAGACTGGTACTTTCTCAAAGGGGCGCTTTCTACCATCGATCGCGATTATGGCATCTTTAATCCCATCCATCACCAAATTGGTACTCACGTCGCCCATCATATTTTTATCACTATTCCCCACTATCATCTCCAAGAAGCAACCGAGGCCATCCGTCCCGTCTTAGGAGACTATTATCGCGTCTCGAAAGAACCGATTTTCAAATCTCTCTGGCGGTCCTACCGCAATTGTCATTTTGTCAGTGACCAAGGCAGTAAGATTTTTTACCGCAAAAACTGATCCTGTCTTAGCTATCAGGAGGAAACGGCAGCAAAATCTGCCTCCTCCTCTCACACCGAGAATAGTTGCCAAAACTGGGGATAAAGTCTTTTTCTGGATTTGGTTCAGTGGCAAGGAATTAAGCTGATGCAGTGAAATTGAACAACGTACAAAGGGAATGACATCGGCAGAATTGGCCAAGAATCAAACAAATATCTAATCTGTTCTCTAGGATTTGATCATTTTGCTTTTCAACAGCTACTGGCAAGAGGATATTAAGCGCCTAGAATCTAAAAATTTACGATCAAGCAGGTCTAAAGAGTGAATTTTTATGATACTGTCTGTTGTAGTAGCTCAATTATTATAACTTTCCTATAAAAAATTAATTACTCAGACAGCAAAAAAAGTAGCAGATTATGACACAGGCAATCCTTACTCAAATCTTGAATCAGCTTGAGACTCTTGATATAAAAGAACTTCAGCTGCTTAATCAGAAGATTCAACAGTATCTTATGGATAAAGAAGAAGCTGAGAAACAAGCGGTATTTCACCAATCTCTTCTTGATGCTGGATTAGTCAAGCAGATTAAGCGTCCTTCATCTCAACCGATAACTGAGCGACGATTGATTGAAATCGAGGGAAAACCTATTTCAGAAACGATTATTGAGGAACGCCGTTAAATGGCACTTTATTTCTTATTTCTTAGATAGTAGTGCCTTGGTCAAGCGTTATATCAGCGAAACCGGTTCGGCGTGGGTATTGGGATTATTGGCTGCTGCTTTAAATAATGAAATATTTATTGCCGCAATCGCCAAGGTAGAAATTGTAGCTGCTATTACGCGAAGATCCCGCACTGGAAGTATTAGCGTTACGGATGCAACGGCAATAGTTCATCAGTTGAGAAAGGACTCGCTTAAAGATTATCAAGTCATTGAAATTACCGAAAGTATAATTAATTCAGGAATGGTATTAGCGGAAACTTATGGTTTAAGAGGTTATGACGCAATCCAGTTAGCAGTAGGTTGTGCTGTTAATACACTTTGCCTAGCTAGTGGTTTACCTTCTATCACTTTTGTCTCGGCAGATAATGAATTGAATGTCGCTGTGATCAGTGAGGGATTGCTGATGAAAAATCCTAATAATCATCCGTCTTAAGTAAGCGATAAGCTGTGAACTCTGAAATTTTTAGAGTTTAGGAATGTGGCAAAAAATAAACCCCTTCAAGGGAGTAAATGAAGGGGCGTTTATGGTATTTTTAGAAGCAATTTAGCCTACTTTTCTGGTTTCTTTTTCAGTAGATTTGGATGGTTTTAGTTTACGCTTCAGGGTTGCACCTGCGCCGAGTGTACTGACTACCAAGAGACTTAAAGTTCAAGTTTTCCAGAAAGAAAATTAAACTAATTAAACATTCATATTAGGGTTTTATGTTAAATCTAATGTGTATCGCATCGCCTCTTCCAATTGCTGTAAATAACTAGAAGAAAGTGTCCCCAACTATCTCTGAAGTCGTTGTCTATCAATAACAACAATTTGATAACATAAGGCTACTAATTCCTGATTTAAGCCTCCTTGTCCTGTGGGAATAACCATTGTTCTGGGGATTTGTGTGCGACGTAAATTACTGGTTAATGGAATTACAACAACAGTGCTAGTGAAGCGATCAATATTGTTATGTTGGACAATAATAACAGGTCGAATACCAGCTTGTTCTGAACCACGACTCGGATTCAAATCAGCTAGATAAATATCGCCTCGCATTTATTCCTTATCCTCTTGTTCAAGGTGAGATAAATAATCGGGTAAAATACTTTCTGAAAAGCTAATATCCTCTTGAGCAAATTCATTTTGTAACGATTGTGCTTCTGCATCTGAAATATTGTCCCATTTCTGAAAACGTGAATTTTTTTGTAAGGATTTGACAAATTCAAGGACTTGTTGCTGTTTTTCTAGCGGTAAAGTCTTAATACTTTGCAAAATCTGGTCTTGAAGATTATTAATATGGGTGATAGACATTTCAATTTTTACTATATTTACACTAGGCCAACCATCCTACCACAAAAAACGCTCTTGTTGTCAATTAGTTAGCAGCAATTAAATAATAGACAATAAACAATACACAAAAAACACCCCCTCAATTGACTAAATGAAGGGGCATTTATGGTATTTTAGAAGCAATTTAGCCTACTTTTGTGGTTTAGTTTTCTGATGTTTTGGAGGATTTTAGTTTGCGTTTCAGGGTTGAAGCTGCGCCTAATGCACCAAAGGAGCCAATAGCTAAAAGTCCAGCAGTTGAGGAGGGTTCAGGAACAGGTATAGCTCCAACGCAGCTACCGGGGCAACCGCCATAGCCATCGCCTGGCTCCCGGCGGTGGAAGGTGCTACCAAAATCCGGCCGGGTGAATACTTGATAATCTTCATTTTTAGTACCCCCTACATGGAAAGCTAGACCTCCAAAAGAAAAGTTACCAGCTTTATACCCTGCTGGAAGCACTCCCGGAGCAAAGCCACCATTGGGATTGTAAAGGTTATCCGTCGGCGAGTGGGGAATCAGGTCTATGGTTGGAACACCATTGAAAGGTGCATTAAAAACGCCAGAGCCTTCGGGAAGTATTGCAGTAATAGGGTTAGTGATGCCGCCTTCAGTCTCCGTTCCCGTCACGTTAAGGATTTTGTAACCTGTAAAGGTATAAGCTGGAGAAGTTAAACCACTGATTGGATCAGTGTAAGAAGGGGCGTTTTTCGTTGTAAGCGTGTCCTCCGTAGTCAGATTCAGTCTAAATAAATCACCGTCCGGAAAAGTTACAAAGTCGAACTGGAAGCTAAGTTGAGCGGCCTGAACAGAACTTGTAGATAGTCCGATGAGTGCAGTGGTTACAGCCGCTCCAAGAATCGCGGCTGAGATGCTGTTTTTCATTTTTTTTCTTCTCAATAGTGCGGTTATCCCCTCCCAGCTAGGTTAGGCAACACCCCAACCCAACGCCAAAGGGAGACAACGGGATTATACACATCCCCCCCCCCACAACTGTATTAAAATATACAATTTAATAAATCTTTACATTCTTCTCCCTAGCTTAGGGATTCACAGAAGAAGGAGTCTCAGGTGTTTTCTTCTGTTTTACTCCTTCTCAGGCGACCTATTGCCTTCCGTGAGGGATTTTGGTGTGGTATGTCGGATTTGCTGCTTAATTATTGGGAATTAATGAAATCTTGAGGATGAACGATGGTAATATTGGGAATAGGGATAAAGTCATCAGGATTAAAGGTTAATAA
>NZ_JADBUN010000248.1:0-8263 GCF_020245625.1 Microcystis sp. M049S2
CCCAAATCCCCCAAATCCCCCAAAAAAACCAAAAACCTCCAAAAACCACCCCCAAACCCGTAGGGGCGCACCGCGTGCGCCCAACCCCCACCAAAAAACCCCAAAAAACCCCAATCCCGTGATTAACCCGATTATTGCCGGCGGACGAACGCAGTTCGATAAACTCACTGACCACAGTTCGCCCCTACAAAATCGACCCGCCTAAGGGCGGGAAAGAAAAGAAAAGAGAAAAAATAGGGAATGAGGGTAAAAGGGGAAAAAGGGAAAAGGGTTAGAGAGTTCTCCCGAATACGCAGACTACCCGAAAACCGTCATAGTCGTCGCGGTTGTCGCGGCGGTCGCCGTCGTCGTCGCGAAACGCGGAACGGCAGGCATAAGGATAGAAGCCCCAGGAACCGCCCCGCAGATGAGAACGATTATCATTACCATTTTCTATCCAGACACTGCCATCCGTCGGCGCACCATCATAATTATCGTGCCAAGTATCGGCGCACCATTCCCAGACATTGCCGTGCATATCGTACAGTCCGAAGGCATTGGGGGGAAATTGTCCCACAGGAGTCGTTTCTTCTCGATATTCTCCTTTGGGTTCATCAGCGTAGGTTTCGCTGGCATCATAGTTAGCCAATTCCCCCGTAATGGTTTCCCCAAAGTAGAATGGGGTGGTGGTTCCAGCACGACAAGCGTACTCCCATTCCGCTTCACTCGGTAGCCGATACTCCCGTTTTGTTTCCCTTGATAGTCGTTTACAGAATTCCGTTGCTTGATACCAGTTGACACTTTCTACGGGTAGCTCATCCCCTTTGAACTTAGAAGGGTTTGTCTCTAGGTCGATGTCTATTTTAGCGGTTGCGGCGATCGCTTTCCACTGGGACTGGGTGATGGGATAACGTCCCATGTAGAAAGAAGAAACGGTTACTCGATGTGGAGGTCTTTCCCATCTAAATCCTTCCCAATCAAATTTTTTCACCAGTCTTTCGATTTCCTCGTCTTCTGTTCCCATCAGGAAAGTTCCCCCCGGTATGGCAACCATTTCTAAGGTGATGTCGTTGCCCAAATCTTCGCTGAAATATTGGGACTGTTTCGACTCTTTTTTGATTTGCTCACCCTTCGCATTTACTCCCACGATCTCAAAGTTAAATACTGATAACGGTTGTTTTGGCTCTTCTGGAACGATTACGGGTTGTTTTGGCTCTTCCGGTTCAAGCTTGAACTGATAGCCAATTGCTCTTTCTAGTTGCTCAAATCCGTCTTCTTCCCAATAATCAAGCCGGTGAATATCTCGCAGATTCAAGCCAACTTCTGACATTCGCAGATCAGGAATTTCGCATTCTTCTAACCTCATGGGAATAAAAAAAATTGTCCCCGGTAGCATCTCTCCGAAGGTATCAAGTGCAATCCTCAACTCCCGTTGGATGTATCCCTGTTTATTAGCCGATTTCCCTGACAGACAGGCGAGAAAAATCTGACTAGCTTTAATCGCTTTCGGAATTTCATCTCGCCAAATTTGACCCGGAATCAGGTCTTTTTTATCCAACCAAGGTTTATATCCCGCTTGCTTGAGGCGGTTATACAGTGCCAAAACTGCTGGTTTGTCCTCACTGGCATGGGCCAAGAAAATTTGGATCTCTGACTTTTTCATAACTTTTTCTTATGACCACAAGTAGGGGAGAGCCAGATTAACTGGCAGAAAATCTCTAAATAAACCATTTAATTGATTATTACTCATTCTTAATTCTCCTGTCTCGGAGTCTCCTAACTACTGATTCCTCACCAACCAGGACAATTTGGGATTTTTATAGCAAGTCCACTTTCTCACTTTCCCCACCCGCGACCTTTTTCCGTTAGATTATAAATGGATACAAAACTTAACATTTTATCCAGAATCTACCGAGAGGGCAGACCGTGCGGCCAGATACCCTAGAAAATAACCAGCATTCAGCCGATAATTCGCTAGTTCCCGAAGTTATCGCATTTAAACCCGAAATTGAGCCAGAGAAACCCGAATACTCGCCAAAACCGACAAAAACCAACTCTTGGCTATCGGGAGGAAAGGGTTTATTTATCGGTGTGGGATTGGGGGTTTTATTGACCCTGGGGGCGACTCGTTTCGCTAATCGACCCCAAACAGCCCAAAACCCCAATACTCAGCCCGTAGCGGCAAAAAATGAGGCACCAGCACAAACAGTAACCACCACTAGGGTAGAATCCACTCCCGTGGCCCGCACCCTGAAAGCGACTGGAAGCGTGGCAGCCGATGAATTAATCCCGATTCTTTCCCAAGCGACGGGACTACAAATCAAAGAAATCTTTGTCGATGAGGGTGATATCGTTAGCCAAGGTCAAATTTTGGCTCGTCTCGATGATACCGTCCTACAAGCGCAATTAACCCAAGCACAGGCTAATGTCGCCCAATCCCGAGCGCGTTTGGCAGAATTGCAAGCGGGGAGCCGTAAAGAGGAGATCGCTGGAGCTAAACAAACTATTCAACGCATAAAAGCCGAAATTAGTCAAGCTCGATCGGATTGGGATTTGGCTAAAAAACGGGTCCAGAGAAACCAAAGTTTAGAAGCGGAAGGAGCGATCGCCCGGGATCGTCTCGATGAAGTCCTCAACGAAGAAAGAAAGCAAGCGGCGATCGTACAACAGACCCAATCTCGTTTAGGAGAAGCAGAGCAGCAACTGGCACAATTGCAAGCTGGCAATCGTCCCGAAGTGATCGCCCAAGCTACAGCCCAATTAGCGGAAGCTCAAAGCCGTTTAGCCATTGTTAACGCCCAATTAAACGAGACGCGCCTGATTTCCCCAGTTAGTGGCAAAATTGCCGAAAGAAATGGCCGCATCGGGGACACCACCAACGGTCAAAATGCTCTCTTTAAAATCATCGAAAATGGGCGTTTAGAGCTAAGATTGCGGGTTCCTGAGAATCAATTGCCCTTAATCCGCGTCGGAGCGCCCGTTACTATCACTTCCGATGCTAATACCAGTTTAAAATTATCGGGACAGGTGCGCGAAATTAATCCCATCGTCGATGAGGCATCTCGTCAGGCAACGGTTAAAGTCGATTTAACCGACAATACAGGGTTAAAACCGGGGATGTTTTTACGAGGTGCGATCGTGACGAATACTAGCAATAGTTTAACCGTCCCCATGACCGCAGTTTTACCTCAAAAAGATAATCAAGCTCTAGTTTATTTAGTGGAACCTGATAACACCGTTACCGCCAAAACTGTGCAATTAGGTCAAATTATGCCCAATAACCGCGTGGAAATTCTCACCGGTTTACAAGCAGGCGATCGCATTGTGGTCAAAGGGGCAGCCTATCTCGGTGATGGCGACAAAATTACGGCAATCAGCGATCAGTAATCAGTAATCAGTGATCAGTGATCAGTAAACAGTAATCAGTGATCGGTGAAAAGACAGTAGCAAACTGCCATTTGATCAGGCTCACTTAATATATACTGCTCACTCAAAACTTAAAACTTAAAACTCAAATCTGATAACTGATAACTGATAACCGGTAACTGAAAACTCACATCTGGTAACTGATAACTTACCCACTGATAACTGATAACTGATAACTGAAATTATGGCTTTTAATATTTCTAATTGGTCTATCAAAAATCCCATTCCGACGATCCTGATCTCCCTGGTTATGGCCTTAATGGGATACATTGCCTTTCTAGGATTAGGGATCGATCGCTCTCCTAATATTGACATTCCGGCCGTGATTATCACCGTTAATCAACCCGGCGCCGGTCCTGAGGAATTGGAAACCCAAGTCACCAAAAAAGTCGAGGATGCGGTGGCTGCTTTGGGTAATATCGATCAAATTACTTCTACCGTTAACGAAGGCAGCAGCACCACCACCGTTAACTTTATCCTTGGCACTAACAGCGATCGCGCTACAAATGATGTACGCAATGCCATAGCGCAAATTCGGCAGGATTTACCCCAAGATACTAATGATCCAATTGTCCAACGTTTAGAATTTGCCGGGGGTGCGGTGATGAACTATACCATCTCCTCCCCGAAAAGATCGATCGCCGAATTAAGTGATCTAGTTGATCGTCAAATTGGCCGCGCTTTAACGGGAGTGCCGGGGGTAGCACGAGTCGATCGCGTTGGGGGAGTCGATCGAGAAGTGCGTGTAGATTTAGATCCCGGCCGTCTGATCGCCTACGGTATCACGGCCACGGCGGTTAATGACCAAATTCGTAGTTTTAATATTAATTTACCCGGAGGGCGATCGGAAATCGCCGGCAGTGAACAAACTGTCCGCACCCTCGGCAGCGCTGAAACGATCGAAGATTTAAGAAATTATCAAATCTCTTTACCTAACGGTGATACCGTCCCCTTAGGCAATTTAGGGACAGTTAGCGATAGTTCCAGTGATCCTCGACAAATGGCCCTCTTAGATGGGCAGCCAGTGGTGGGTTTTTCGATTCTACGGGGGACTGGCAGCACCTTGGTGACGGTAGAAACAGCAGTACGTCAAGAAATCGAGAATTTAAAGAAAAAACTGCCCGAAGATATTAAATTTCAATTAATTTTTACCCGTGCTGACTCAATTCGTGCTAGTTACGAAAGCCTTCTTAGCGATCTCCTGATTGGTTGTATGATGACGGTGATCACGGTGGGTCTATTTTTAGGCAATTGGCGCGCCACGATTATCACGGGTTTAGCCCTGCCTTTGTCGATTTTCCCGACTTTTTGGGTGATGCAGTCCCTGAATTATACCCTTAACGGCATGACTCTACTGGCGTTAGCTTTAGCTTTGGGTAATCTGGTGGATGATGCGGTGTGTATGGTGGAGGACATCGATCAACATTTAGCTATGGGTAAAAAACCCCTGCAAGCGGCCTTTGATGCCTCAAAAGAGATTGGATTAGCCGTTTTAGCCAGTGCGGCGGCAATTATGGCGGTATTCCTGCCGGTTGCTTTTATGGGCGGTGTGCCGGGCCAATTCTTTCAACCTTTCGGCGTTACGGTGGCGGTTTCTACCCTATTTTCCAGTTTGATCGCTGTCACCGTCACCCCGATGTTAAGTGCCTATATTTTACAGCCGAAAAAGCTCAAAACCGGTGATAGTAATCCCTCCTCGCGCCCCCGTTTTCGTCCCTACAAAAGTTTGTTAACTTGGGCTTTACGTCATCGAATCCTGACTTTATTGGCGGCTTTGGCCTTTTTTATCGGTAGTTTACAGTTAGTTCCCTTGATTCCAAAAGGATTATTTAGTTCCGGGGATACTGGATTAAGTACCATAAGCCTAGAATTGCCTCCCGGTGCGACTTTGAATGATACTGTTGCCGTGGCCAATCAGGTGAATAGTTTACTGCAAAAAAATCCCGCCGTCGCTAATGTTTTGGCTATTCCGGGAGATTCGGGACGGATAAATACGGGCTTAATATATGTTAATTTGGTTCCTAAGGAACAGCGATCGCTCACTCAACGGCAATTTGAGGAACAAACCCGTCGGGATTTCCAGAAGATACCGGGGGCAAGAGTGACTTTTCGGGCGCAGGGGGGAGCAGGAAGTAGTAAAGATGTAGCTATTGTCTTAAAAAGTGAAAATGGCGATATTTTAACCCAAACTGCCCAAAAATTAGAGCGAGAAATGCGGGCTTTACCCGGTTTTGTCGAGGTCAGTTCCGGGGTAAGTTTAGTTAAACCAGAGATTATTATTCAACCGGATCCCGTCCGGGCTGCTGATCAGGGAGTCTCGGTCAGAGCGATCGCCCGTACTGCATCTTTAGCTTTAATCGGCGATAATGAGTTTAATTTAGCTAAATTTAACCTTGCTGACCGACAAATTCCCATCCGGGTGAAAATTGCCAATGATGGACGCAGTGAGATAGAAAATCTGCAAAATTTGCGCGTTCCTAGCAGTAATGGGACGTTAGTTCCGCTTAACTCGGTGGCGACAATTAGCTTAGGTAGTGGACCTGCGGAAATTCAACGCTTTAACCGTCAACGTCAGGTTAATATTGGAGCTAATTTAGAGGGAGTTTCTTTGGGAAGTGCGGTGACACAAATTCGCGCTTTACCAATCATGAAAAACCTACCCCCAGAGGTGACAGAAGAACCCTTTGGCGATGCTCGTATTATGCGCGATATCTTCGCTCGTTTTTTGGGGGCGTTAAGTTTAGCAATTATTTCTATCTATGGGATTCTGGTATTGTTGTATAACAATTTTCTCTATCCCCTAGCGATTTTAACTTCCCTTCCTTTATCGATTGGTGGTACTTTAATCGCTCTTTTAATTACCCAAAAAGAGTTAGGTTTATACGCTTTAATTGGCATAGTTTTACTGATGGGGTTAGTCACTAAAAATGCGATTCTGTTAGTAGATTTTGCCCTGAGTGGCATTGAGGCTGGGAAACCGCAATTTAAGGCGATGATTGATTCGGGAGTCTCTCGTTTACGACCAATTATTATGACCTCCGTTTCCACAATTGCCGGGATGTTACCGATTGCTTTAGCTTTGGGTGCAGATGGGGAAATTCGCGCACCGATGGCAATTGCTGTTATTGGTGGTTTTACCACTTCCACCCTGTTAACTTTGGTGGTTGTGCCGGTAATCTTTACTTATATCGATAGTTTTTACTATTGGTTGCGGGGATTATTTGTTAAACAAAAACCCACGTCGATTTAGTAGTAAAATATCTCTCTGAAAGCTTGAGAAAAAACCCAGAGAAACTAACCCATGAATCCCTTGACAGTCACACATCAAACTCTATCCCTTCCCCCCATGGGCTGCGGTACTTGGGCCTGGGGAAATCGTCTTCTCTGGGGTTATGATGAGAGTATGGATAGCCAGTTACAAGCGGTTTTTAATCTCTGCGTCGAGCGGGGTGTCACCCTATTTGATACGGGAGACTCCTACGGCACAGGCAAACTCAACGGACAGAGTGAGAAGCTATTAGGACGCTTTACAGGGGAATATACCAGTTATAACGCTGATCATATCCGTATTGCCACCAAACTCGCCCCTTATCCTTGGCGTTTAACCCGTCATGCCATGGTGAAAGCTTGTCAAGCTTCGGCAACCAGATTAGGCCGCCCGGTGGATTTAGTGCAAATGCACTGGTCAACGGGCAATTATGCGCCATGGCAGGAGGGAGGATTATTAGACGGATTGGGGGATTGTCTGGAAAAGGGGTTAGTTAAAGGAGTCGGTTTATCCAATTTTGGACCGAAAAGATTGAAGTCTGCCTATCAAAAGTTTGCCAGTCGCGGCATTCCTATTACCAGTTTACAGGTACAGTATTCTCTCCTTTCTACCTATCCTCTCACTGACTTAGGATTAAAGGAACTATGTGATCAATTGGGTATTAAAATTATTGCCTATAGTCCCTTAGCTTTGGGGTTATTAACGGGGAAATATCGAGATAATAAAAACTTACCCCCAGGATTACGTCGCTTCCTTTTTGGTCAATTAATTCCCGCTATTTCTCCTCTGATTAGTTGCCTAGAAGTTATCGCCCAAGCTAAAAATAAAACTATTAGCCAAGTTGCCTTAAATTGGTGTATCTGTAAGGGAACAATTCCCATCCCCGGAGCTAAAAATGTTCGACAAGCTGAGGATAATTTAGGGGCTTTAGGATGGAGTTTAGACAGTGGGGAAATAGCAGAATTAGATAAAATTGCCGCTGGTTTGGATAAAAAAATGGTACAAAATATCTTTCAAACTAAGTAGGGTTGGCTGAAAAAGCTTGTTGGTGGGGTGTGGAACGAACCACAAAGAGACAAAGGACACAAAGATTGATCGCTTATAAGTTAAACTGATCAGACAAAGAATAAGAGAGCCAATTTCCCCCCGATTACTCGAAGAACTGGCAATTTTTGAGGCTAAAAAAGCCTAAAGATATTATCCAAAAAGGTTTCTAGATTTATTCAGCAAACCCTAAGTAATAGTTACTAATTCTGTACGCAAATATTGCATCTAGAATTAGCTTTGTACGCTTTGACCCGTACTGGGTTAACTACGAACCTCTCTATCGGATTCCCGCTAAAGACGGCCTCTCCGACTACCTTTCTTCCAATATTTAAGGAACCATTAATATCTGCTCCATAGAAATAACCCGACGAGCTTCTGAATAGTCCTCTTTTAATTCTCTTTCCTAAATAGCTTTTTTGCTTTTGAATAGACTCTAAGTCTAAGAAACTACATTTAGAGGTATAGCTTTCATTAGTTGTTTTGACCTCTATTCCTACTAAATTTGCTTTATAGGTAAGTTGTTCGATAAACCTTGAATGAGGA
>NZ_JADBUN010000249.1:0-22874 GCF_020245625.1 Microcystis sp. M049S2
GAAACCCAACGCCCGCATAGTTTACGCTACCGCTAACCCATCCTACAAATAATTGTGCCTCCCTACTTAAAAACGGATTTGGTATTAGATTTATTCAGCCAGCCCTAGATAGCCAAAGCTTTGATGGCAACTTTAATTAAAGTATAAAAACGGGGTTCAGTCACGTTGACTTCTCTAGCTTGTTGCCGATTTTTGCCTAATAAACCAATGCGCTGCCCTTTCTGCACGACTAAAATATCGCCCTGTTCATTTTTGATGCGAATCTCATTTAAATCAACCCAAAAACTACATTGATACATTTTATCGGCGTGCATAAAAATTGCTTTTTTAATATTATCATTTTCTTGGGGTAATCGCACTCCCACTAATTCAATTTCTATGGTTGTATTACCATTCCAAGTATTTTCTTTGAGTTTATAGGCAATATCTAAACGAGTTGGTAAAGGACAATATTCGCCCCAACGCCATGCTAGGGCTTTAATTCTGGTATCATCCCTTTGAGCCAGCAATAATTTTAAATGATTTTTTCCGATAGTTTTCTGTTCCACTACTCGCACGTTAGGAGTCCAAAAAACGGGTAATTCATTCCCAATTCCCCAGGGTTGCAAACTATCAATTTGTTGAAAAAGTTGCAGGTTTATTTGTTTAAAGTCTAGGATAGTGTCAACTTTGATTAAAGGTTTTAATTGTTCTATTTGTAAAATTTTGTGAGAAAATTGACTTAATCTTTGTTTAAATGCTAGTAAATTAGCTGTGGGTAAACTAAAACCCCCCGCCATTTTATGACCGCCAAATTTTCCTAGTAAATCTTGGCAAAATTGCAGGGCTTCAAAAACGTGAAATTCTTCAATTCCTCTGGCAGAACCGCGAATTTTACCCGCATCTTCTTCCTCATAAGTACCGATAAAAACTGGCACTCCGTAGCGTTCCACCAAACGGGATGCCACAATACCAATTACCCCATGATGCCAATCTTTTTCGACTAAGACTAAAACCCGATCTTTTTGCCAGAGAATCGGCGTTTCCTCTACTAATTTAATCGCTTCTTCTTCAATTTTTTCGCACAATTCTTGACGGGTACGATTAATTTGTTCGCACTGCATCGCTCTTTCTAAGGCAATTCCTGCGTCATCGGTGGTTAATAATTCAATAACTATCTGGGGATCACCAATTCTGCCAATGGCATTAATTCTCGGTCCCAATTTAAAGCCAATATCATCCGGTTGTAATTGCTTTTGTTCCTCGCTAATTCCCGCTATTTGCATGAGGGATTGAATCCCGACTAATTGGGATTTGGGTAATTTTCTTAAACCCCGTTTTAACCAGCGACGATTTACCCCGATTAATGGGGCTAAATCTGCTATAGTGCCTAGGGTAAATAATGATAATAATGACTCGGTTAATCCCTGTAATTTACCCATTTTTTGGGCAGTTGTCACCGCTAAAATATAGGCGACTCCCACCCCCGCTAATCCCTGATAGGGAGAGTTCGGGGTTAATAATTTTGGGTTGAGAATAGCGGAGGCATTTGGTAAAATTGGCGGCAGATCGTGATGATCGGTGATAATAACTTTTAATCCTAATTCTATCGCTAGGGCGATCGGTTCGTGAGCGGAAATACCATTATCAACGGTGAGAATCAATCCGACTCCCGACTCGGCAAATTCTTCGACAATGCGCTGATTAATTCCGTATCCCTCTTTCATGCGACTGGGTATGGCATGATTTACCCTAGCGCCGAGATGTCTCAAGGCTCTTAGCAGTAAAGATGTACTGGTCATGCCATCGGCATCGTAGTCCCCACAGATAGCAATTTTATCGCCTCTGGCGATCGCTTTTACTAATAAATTGACACTTTTTTCTAAGTCGGGAAATTCCCCCAGGGGAGAGGGTAAGGTATCCACTTCAGGATCTATATAAGTTTTAGCTAATTCGGGGGTATCAATACCGCGATTAATTAAGATAGTTGCTAATAAGGATGATAATCCCATTTCTCGCGCTAACCCCTCGATTTTTTCGGAATTAGTTGCGGCAATATACCAGCGTTGGATGGGATATTTGTAGGGCATTTTTTGTTAAGTAAAAAGATAAGGTGCGTTACGCTGTGCTAACGCACCAAAAACAGGGTTAAAAGCGGATTTGGATGGCCCCAGCGGGAGGTTGAAAGGGGAGATTACTATTATTAATTCTCAGGGGAGAAGCGGGTACTACCTGCACATTTGGGGTGGTGGGTTGACTTTCGTTTGTACTCAGTAAAGTCAATTGATTAATACTAGAATTAATCGCAAATTGTTGGGTGATAACTCCCGACGGACAACAGGAAGGATCCCGGGGGAGAAATCTTCTCATATTGACGGTGATCGTACCATCTTTAGCACTAAGATTATCGACAATTACTCGATCGGCTAACAGGACAGTATCGGTGTTAGTGGCAGTACCGTTATTATCGATCACTAGGGCTAAATAATGTAATTGCTGTTGCTCTCTGGTAATCACTCTTAATACGACAATACCATCAGTCCTTTGATCATTATTATAGTCCCCCATCAAGGCTTCTCGACTGACTTGCACTCCTAAAATTTGTCCCTCATTGGATTGAAAAATACCATCGCTGACAATTACGGAACCTCGATTGGGAATGTTATAGACGGTATTTCTTAAATTATCCACGCTCAGGGGTGCAGATTGGGCAAGTAAGGGCAGAGAATTGTTTAATAGTAAACTGATACCCAGGAGGATAGATTGAGGCAAAACTGCTAATTTAATCATGGTTGTGATGGATTGGGTATATTTTCTTGAGTATCAAATAACCGCACGTTATTAATGGTACAAACCATCCCCTGTTGTGCCGCTAATTTATCTCGCCATTGGCTTAATTGTTGTTGACCATTACTACCATTTAACCAGTAAACTGTCAAGATGCCGATGGCTTGTTCTGGTTCACAGGAAAAGCCGAGAGTTTGAGCGGGTATATCGGCATTTCCTTCACCACATTGCCAACCTTGTTTTTCAATTAATTCTTTCCAACCTTGCACTTCTTTAGCAGCCACGGCAATGCGTTGATCCCCTCGATTACAAACCCAATTTCTCTGCTGGGTGGGATCATTCGGTAGATCACCAAGATTGGGGGAATTTTGCTTGATTGGGGGAAGCGAGGGGACTTGAGCATGAACGGAAAAAATCGGTAGTATTAGGAAAGTACCGACGAGCATTTTTAACAGTTTCATCCTTTAAAATTGCCATATTTAGGGATTTATGCCTTTAGAATATCACGTTTTTGAGGTATGGATAAAATACTCTCTTAAGATATGTTTAAATCTTTAATTATGGTTTCGATCGCATCAAAGGAAAATTCTCCGGCTAACTGTTGTAAACCTTGGGCAAGGGTAGCATAATCGGAGGGAATTTCTGCGGTTAGGGCGATAATTTTTTCATCATCACATTCTCGGGCTGCTTGTTGCAATTGTCCAATCCAGTCGGGACTGATTAATTTTAATAGGGATTGCAGGGAATCGAGGAAAACTGGCGAATAATTGGGCTGATTTGGCTCATTATCGGCATAAATATATTTTAATCCTAAATATTCGCCCATTTTTTGCCAAATAACTTCCTCTCGGAAAGGTTTACGCACGAAATCATCACAACCGGCGGCAATAACCAAGGCGCGATCTTCTTCAAAAGCACTGGCAGTTAGGGCAATTATCACCGTTTTTCCGCGATTATCAGCCTCTAACCGCCGAATTTCCCTAGTTGCTTCGTAACCGTCTTTAACTGGCATTCTCATGTCCATCCAGATAAGATGAGGTTGCCATGCTTGCCAAATTGCGATCGCTTCTTGACCATTAGCAGCCTCTTGCACGGATAATCCTAGGCTAGTCAGGAGTTTCAGCAACAGTAAACGGCTTTCTGGTCGATCATCGACGACTAATATGCGATATTTAGGCTGATTTTCGGCTAAAGCGATCACTTTTGCCCTATTGGTTTCGGTTTTAATCTCATTTTCCCCCACTAAACCTACCTGAATATCAAAACTAAAAACACTTCCTTGACCCAGAATACTACTAACTCCGATCGCACCCCCCATCAACTCAACAAATTTTTTACTGATAGGTAAACCCAATCCTGTCCCCTGTTGGGATTTTCGTCCCGTTTCCGTTTGGTTAAAGGGTTGAAATAGCTTATAAATCTCCTCTGGGGCGATTCCTGCGCCTGTATCTTCAATTTCCCAGAGCAATCGCTGGTAATCTCCTCTTTTCTCTCCTACTTTTCCCCGGAGAGTTACCCCTCCCGACTCGGTAAACTTTAATCCGTTACCCAAGAGATTGATGAACACCTGTCGCAATTTACTTTCATCAGTACATATATATTGGGGCAGATCGGAGCTGCGATCAAAAATTAAGCTTAAAGCTTTTGCCTGCGCTTGTGGACGGAGCATTTCGGCAATATTATCTAAAAGAGCGTATAAATCGAAATTACTAGGGTTAAAAACCGTTCTTCCCGCTTCTATCTTCGACATTTCTAGAATATCGTTGATTAACTCTAATAAATGTTCCCCGCTACGATTGACAATTTCCAAATATTGGCGATATTCACTGCTGATACTGCTATCCCGGTATATTAAGCGAGTAAAACCCAAGATAGCATTAAGAGGAGTGCGTAATTCATGGCTCATGTTAGCTAGAAACTCACTTTTAGCTTTATTTGCTTTAACTGCCGCTTCTTTAGCCTCTTTTAACTCTTTTTCCGCTTCATACCTAATTTGTGCGATCGCAATTAATTCTCCCAGCAACCGGACAAAGGTGACATCTTCCTTTGTCCATTGCTTTTCTGCACTTGCATCCAATCCCAGATAACCCACCGTTACCCCACAACTATCCCACATGGGAACGATTAAGAGACAGGGAGTAGGACTATGAGCGAGAATAGCTCTTTCAGGGATAGCAGTAGCGGGTAAATCGTCTAAAGAGTTCAGTTTAACTGGAATACCGTTTAATAATTGTTCAGAAAACCAAGGAAAGGTTTCCGTTGAGAGATTTTGTGATTGTTCCCGAATCGGGGTAACTTGCGGATAGTCGGGGTGACAGTATTCATAAACCATACTCCACTGCTGACGACAGGTGGAATATTGAATAATGTAACAGTGAGCGCTCTGGGTAAATTGACAGAGCAGTTCTAGGGTATGATTGATCGCCAAGTGGATATCTTGAGCAATTAGTAATCTTGTCACCCGCGAGAGCAAATTATCGCGATAGGCCTGCATTTCTAGGGTTTTTTCCCGTTTTTTGCGCTCATTAATATCCGTGTGGGAACCTGCCATGCGTAGAGGCTGCCCCGACTCATCCCAGAGAGCCTCACCCCGGGCTAAAATCCATTTATAACTGCCATCCTTGCAGAGGAGACGAAATTCGGCTCGATATTCGGGAATTTCCTGGTGAAGATATGCTTGCAAACAGTTAAGCATTCGATCAAGATCTTCAGGATGTAGTAAATTTTTCCATGTATCGAAATGATTGGCAATTTCCCCGTCACTATAGCCTAACATCTCCTTCCAGCGCGGCGAGACAAAGAGAGTTTGCGTTCTGACATTCCAATCCCAAATCCCGTCGTTACCCCCTTGCAGGATTAATTGCCAACGTTCCTTATGTTCCTGCCATTCCTGCTGAATTTGCCTAAAACTCTGCCTTTCCTGCTGCCAAGACTGGATAACAGCCTCTAACTCCCGTTTTTTAGACTCTAGTTCCTCAAAATCACTCATAATCAGTTATCAGTTATCAGTTAAAAGGGTTTGGGTGTTGGGGTTGTAGGGTTTTAGGGTATTAGTTGAATTTCCCCATCACCCCACTTCCCCATCACCCCGTCTCCCGTCTCCCGTCTCCCGACTCAAAAAACAGTAAACTTTTCCCCTATTATGTTCTATAGGAATTTTACCGAATCGATATGCTCAAATTATTAGCTTCTCTCCTTCTCTCCTGCTGTGTAGCCTTGGGTGTTTCCCTGTCACCAGCTGCTGCCATGGGAGTCTATGACCTCCCCATTTTAAGCCCCGGAGCGCCCACTTATGTGGTCGATCCCGTTGCGGCCATTAGTGCCGCTAACGAAGGAAAATTAAATAAAGATCTGAAAACCCTCGCCGAAAAAACCGGCCAGGAAGTGAGAATGGTGGTAGTCCGGCGCTTGGATTACGGTCAAAAAATTGACAATTTAGCTGATGATATCCTGAGAGAATGGTATCCTAATCCTGAAGATCGGACTAATCAAACTATCATCGTCCTTGATACTTTAACCAATAAAACTGCTATGCGGGTTGGCGAGGAAGCAAAACCCCTATTAACCGATGCTATTGCCGATAGTATCCTCTCGGAAACTATGGCAGTTCCCCTCAAAGATGGGGGAAAATATAATCAAGCTTTACTCGATGCTAGTCGTCGTCTAACGGCGGTACTTTCTGGAGAAGCGGATCCCGGACCGCCAGAAGTAGCGACAATTAATATCGAAAGTACCTTTACTACCGCAGAAGAAACTGACGATAAAAACGCCACGATTTGGGTGATAGTTTTACTGGTTTTAGCCACAGTAATCCCCATGGTTACCTATTTTTGGTACGCTGGTTTTGGTCGCTAAATTGAATTAATGATCTGGGACTGATACAGCTAAAATATTCTCAGAGATAGCTCAATTCTCAGCCTGTATGAGCAAGATAAAGTAACTTCTGGTAGTAGATTTTAGTTGTGTCAGTTCACCCCATTTGCTTAACCTTAATAACTAATGTCTAGACTTGTAAATAAATTACAATCCTATTATCGAGAGGAGGAAGGAACTTACTTAATTGAAATTAAACTTAATCAGTTACAGCAAGTCTTTAATTCTCTCGATCCTTCGCCATTCTTAGATAGAGATTTAGACGATAACGCCGAAAACTATATTATTAACTCTGTGGATGAATTTCCCCTAAATACTCCCCTTAAATTAGTCTTTTATCTCCCCAGTACAGAACAAAACACCGCCCGACATCTGTTACCCTCAGCGTTACATAATTATTTTGACTATCGCCAACAGGTAGAACAAAGAAAATTACGCATGATTTGGCGACAGGGACGCATATCTTTGCTAATTGGCCTCTCCTTTCTTTTTGTTTGTTTGAGTCTCAGCGAATTAATTAGTCGTTTCGGCACCGATACATTTATTCACTTCTTAGAAGAAGGATTATTAATTAGTGGTTGGGTGGCCCTCTGGCGACCTTTAGAAATTTTTCTTTACGAATGGTGGCCCGTCAGTTATCAACAAAAGATTTTTGCTAAACTGGCCTACATCCCCATTGAAATCCGTCTATTAGAGGAACCATCCACCCCGGACTCTTTTCGATAGATCTAATCCTACCGATGGCTTGTGTTCAAAGTTACAAAGCTTTTATTTGAAGCAGTTTATAATAAAAGTAACTCTGTACAAAGCTTATCGGTTTTCAGCTTGGCTATTACTTTCTCCTCAAACTTTTAACTAAGTAGTCGGGCCTAACTTTTTTCAGTCTGGCGATTATTGGCGTTTCATCTCTACCAATCCTGACAAAATTTCATTTAGATAGGAGTCCTAATGTTAATCCATGTTGGTTATGAATTTGGCTTTGATGCCCCCTTACCCGTGGTCATGTTGTTAAAACTTTATCTACACCCCTCAATTTTAAATCAAGTTAGACAATCGGAAAATTTGCAGGTGGAACCAGCAACAAAAATAGAGGAATTTTTAGATAGCTTCGGTAATCGAACCAGTCGTCTAATTTTACCCGCCGGACAGATCCGCATTTACAATGAAGCAGTTATCGAAAATGAATGGAAACCCGACATCGTTAATTGGAATGCCCAAGAAATTCCCTTAACAGAGTTACCAACCCAAGTTTTTCCCTACTTAATGAGTAGTCGTTATTGTGAAGTAGATTTGCTTTCGGAAATTGCCTGGGAACTTTTCGGACAAACTCCCCCCGGTTGGGCAAGAGTACAAGCGGTTTGTGATTGGGTTTATAGTCACATTCGTTTTGGTTACGAATACGCGCGAGTGACAAAAACCGCCTATGATGTCTATCGGGAAAGAACGGGGGTTTGTCGCGATTTTAATCACCTAGCTTTGACTTTTTGCCGTTGCCTCAATATTCCCACCCGTTATGCCTCCGGCTATCTCGGAGATATCGGCATTTCTCCCCAACCCCTACCGATGGATTTTAGTGCTTGGTTTGAAGTCTATTTAGACCATCAATGGTACACTTTCGATGCTCGTCATAACACCCCCAGAATCGGGCGAATTTTAATGACTCGCGGCTTAGATGCGGTCGATGCTGCCCTAACAACTTCTTTTGGTCAAGTAAATTTAACAAAATTTAAAGTATGGACGAGCGATGTTTCTTACCTCTATGCTTAATCAGAGTATTTATAGCGTTTTTCAGTCTGCTGAGGTACAAAAGTTATGGGTTTTAGGCAAAAGGCAAGAGGCAAAAGTCAAAAGGGAAGAAAAATATGTGTACCTCACTAGCTTAGGAAACTCTATATTTAACCTCTTGCATAATTAATTGTTGAGGGTTCAAAAACAGCAAAAATAAGGATTAAATTGCATGAAAGTGCCAGCCATTGGAGTGAACGGGGGGAATAAAATCCGGTAATGATTCGGTAGTAGTGCCGTAGCCCTCTTGCTTACCTGGTATGAATTGTGTAAAATATTTATTAATAAAAGTAATTGGAACCCGATCAGTCTTTAAACCTCTAGCTTGATCATGACTTTTCTGATAAATATCTTTTTCTGGCTCCTGTCTGGCTTACTCAAATATCATACTAAATTCGGTTATTAAAAACTGATTATTTATTCCCCCTTTTGCCTCTTGCCTTCTGCCTCTTGCCTCTCCTCATAACTAGCCTGTACTCAACGGATTTAGTATAATACCTTTCGACAAAGGATTTCTCGGCTGGTGAGAGAGAGTCTATCTTTCTCTAAAAAAATGGAGAATCACGTTGGGGAACCCTTTGGTATTTTATCCATGACTACAATGCACAGCAAAGCAAAGGATTAAGCCACCATCACTACTACCGAATCACCACCAAAGTACGGCGAAGCATTCGGATAGAAAATCTACGGTTTCAGCGATAGGTTATTGTCCGAATGCTTCGCCCTATCTAGACCAAAAAAAGCCAGTCTTCCCTAATTTTTCGGGAAAACTGGACAAGCTAATCTTGAGATTTTAACCGACGTTAGCGGTTTGTTTTTGGCTAAAAAATGCCGCTAAAACCTGTTGGGCAATCTGGGGACTGGTTAAACCCAAATCAGCGAAGGATTCCTCTGGTGTTGCGTGGTCCACTAATTTATCGGGAACCCCGAAACGCTTGACCGGAACTAAAATATTAGCATCCTGTAAAGCTTCCAAAACCGCAGAACCAAAACCACCCATCAAACAACCTTCTTCTAAAGTCACCACTTTACCAAGACGTTGGGCAAGGGGAAAGATAAGTTCTGTATCAAGGGGCTTGACAAAACGAGCATTAACCACTGTGGCTTCGATACCGTGTTCGCTGAGGATTTCGGCCACCTGTAGGGAAGTGTTGACCATAGTGCCGTATCCTAACAGGAGAATATCATCACCACTGCGGAGAATTTCGCCCTTACCGATGGGTAAAGCTTCCCAACCCTCTTCCATCAGGGGAACCCCTAAACCGTTGCCCCGGGGGTAACGCATGGCAATGGGGCCGCTGGTATGATTAATCCCCGTTACGACCATTCTTTGCAGTTCCGCCTCATCTTTCGGGGCCATAATGGTCATATTGGGGATACAACGCAGGTAGGCGATATCGTACATCCCTTGGTGGGTCGGTCCATCGGCCCCGACAATACCGGCCCGGTCCATGCAGAAGAAAACCGGTAGATTTTGAATGCAGATATCGTGAATAATCTGATCAAAAGCCCGCTGTAGGAAAGTAGAGTAAATAGTGACAACCGGGCGCATTCCTTCGCAAGCAAGACCACCAGCGAGAGTAACGGCGTGTTGTTCAGCAATTCCCACATCGATATACTGTTTCGGTAGTTTTGCCTGAAATTTATCTAATCCCGTCCCGGTGGCCATAGCGGCGGTGATACCGATAATGCGCGGGTCATTTTCCGCTAATTTAGTGAGAGTATGCCCGAAAACTTTGGAATAAGCGGGAGGTTTCGGTTTACTGGAGGGAATCGGTTTACCCGTGGCTAAATTAAAGGGATTTTGGGCATGATAACCCACTTGATCTTTTTCGGCCCATTCGTAGCCTTTGCCTTTAACGGTGGCAACGTGGACGAAAACCGGTCCGTGGACCTTATGGGCCTGTTTAAAAGTGGCGATTAATTCGGGAATATTATGACCATCAATCGGGCCAAAATATTTAAAGCCCAATTCCTCAATCACTGCGCCAACTTTGGGAACTGCTAACCGTTTCATTCCTTCTTTGACTCGTTCCATTTCGGGAGTGAGGGAGTCACCGAAGAAGGGTAGATTTTTAAATTGTTCCTCGAGATTATCGGCAATAAACTGGACGGGTTCGCTTAGACGAACTTTGTTGAGATAGCGGGAAATTGCCCCGACGTTGGGGGAAATGGACATCTCGTTATCGTTGAGGATAACCATGATGTTGGTATTTGGTAAATGTCCAGCATGGTTAATCGCTTCTAGGGCCATACCTCCGGTTAAAGCGCCGTCCCCGATGATCGATACCACCTTGAAATCTTCCCCCTTGGCATCCCGGGCTAAAGCCATTCCTAACCCCGCAGAAATGCTCGTGGAGGCGTGTCCAGCCCCAAAATGGTCAAATTTGCTCTCGCAACGTTTTAGATAGCCCGCAACGCCGTTTTTTTGGCGCAGGGTGTGAAAATCGTTATAGCGACCGGTGAGGAGTTTGTGCGGATAAGCTTGGTGTCCCACGTCCCAAAGAACTTTATCTCGATCGAGATCGAGGGTTTGGTAAAGGGCGATCGTTAGTTCTACAACTCCTAACCCGGGTCCCAAATGTCCACCGGTAGCGGCGATCGTCTGGAGGTGTTTTTCGCGAATCTGACGGGCAATATCTTCTAATTGACGGAGTGATAAACCATGTAACTGGTTGGGATGAGTAATTTCACTTAGGTGCATATCGGCTTCTTTTTCAAAGTAGTTTATCCCTATACCAACTGTATAGGATTTCCAGTCGGAGATGAGTAAAAATCTAAGCTAATCTGGCCGCCGTGCGTAAAATTTGGCCGGCTAACATGGCAGCCCCAAAACCATTATCTATATTAACCACACCGATGCCGACCGCGCAGGAATTGAGCATAGTTAACAAAGGAGCAATACCGCCGAAACTGGTTCCGTAACCGATACTGGTGGGAACGGCGATCACCGGGCGATCAACTAATCCCGCTACCACACTTGGTAAGGCTCCTTCCATTCCCGCAACAACAATTAACACATCGGCGGCATCCAGTAGATGGCGATGATTCAAGAGGCGATGAATTCCCGCTACTCCCACATCCCAGAGACGCTGCACGGCAAAACCGCATAATTGAGCAGTAACCGCCGCCTCCTCCGCTACGGGAATATCGGCAGTTCCCGCCGTTAGGATGGAAATTATCCCTTTTGGGGGATTTTCTGGAGCGGCTGCGGCAATGGCACAGATGCGGGCTAAGGGATAATAAACTAAGTCTGTTACCTGTTCCTGTAGCTGGGCTGCTATCTCTGCTTCAATGCGGGTGGCCATAACCACGGGACTATTTTGACGCAATACACCGATAATTTGGGCGATTTGAGCGGTGGTTTTACCCGGTCCCCAGATAACCTCCGGAAATCCCGTTCTTAATTGACGATGATGGTCAATTTTAGCAAAGTCTTCCACCGGTTCAAAGGCCAGATGTTTAAGTTTATCTAAGGCTGTCTCCGGGTTAATTTCTCCCCTGGCAACGGCGGTCAGCAGCGATCGCAAATCGGCAGCATGGAACATGGTCAGTTATCAATGGGAAGTGGGGTGTGGGGTGTGGGGTGTGGGGAAGTGGGAGAGTGGGGAAGTGGGGAAGTGGGGAAGTGGGGAAGTGGGGAAGTGGGGAAGTGGGGAAGTGGGGAAGTGGGGAAGTGGGGAAGTGGGGTGTGGGGGGATGGGAAGGATAAATAAAAATAATCTCCTGTCTCCTGTCTGGGAGTCTCCTGTCTGGGAGTCTCCTGTCTGGGAGTCTCCTGTCTGGGAGTCTCCTGTCTGGGAGTCTCCTGTCTGGGAGTCTCCTGTCCCACTGCTATTAGGAGGCCATGGTAGCTGCGGGACGACGGCGGCGATAAGTACGATTGTTCGCTGGTTCCGTTGCCGCCGCTTGCAGGAGGAAAATCACTAGAGGTTGACTCTTTAACTCCCGTTTGATTAAACGTTGCAAAGTCGTCTCGATTTCGTCCCGCAAACCGGCCCAATCTGGGTCCCCCGTCGCAGTTTTAAATTCACCGATGCGATCGCTTAAACAGCGTTCGATCGCCCGAATAATTAACTGATTCAGCAGCGAGATTTCCACTTTTGTCACCACACCGCGCAAATTAATCTCTGGAGGTGCGCTTAATTGCCCCTCAGCGTTAACGAAGGCGGCGATCGTAATCACACCATCTTCGGCTAACTGTTGTCTTTCCTGCATAATGTGTTCGTGGACTACACCCGCTTGATCAACTAACTCGATTCCTGATGGCACTGGTGCGCCGAGGCCAATGCGATCGCTAGTTAACTCGATCGTGTCACCATTTTTGACAATTACCATATTTTCGGCGGGAATACCCATACTTTGGGCCATCTGAGCGTGTTTGACCAGCATTCGGTGTTCTCCATGCACTGGCACAAAAAACTTCGGCCGGGTCAAAGATAGCATCAATTTATGGTCTTCTTGGGAACCATGGCCGGAAACGTGAATTCCCTTATCGCGTCCGTAAACTACGTTAGCACCCTGCATCATCAGGCGATCAATTGTATTGACCACAGCGATCGTATTACCCGGAATCGGATTAGCGGAAAAGACAATCGTATCTCCCTGACGCACGCGAATATGAGGATGTTCACCCTTAGAAATCCGCGTCATGGCCGCTAAAGGTTCCCCCTGGGATCCTGTGGTTAAAATAACGATTTTTTCATCGGCTAAATTGCGGGTCGCTTTCAAGGGTTCAAATAGATCGTCGGGACATTTTATATACCCCAAATTACGCGCATGAGCGATGACATTTAACATCGATCGACCCACTACCACCACTTTCCGGTTAAATTTCTGGGCCAATTTCAACACCAGATTAATCCGATGCACCGAGGAAGCAAAGGTAGTGATCATAATCCGTCCCGTTGCTTGGTTAAAAACCCGCTCTAAACCGGGATAAACGGAAGCTTCCGAGGGAGTATAACCGGGTACTTCTGCGTTAGTGGAATCACTCAATAAACATAGCACCCCTTTCTCGCCATGTTCGGCAATTTTTTGCAGATCAAAAAATTCGCCATCGACGGGAGTATGGTCAATTTTAAAATCTCCTGTGTGAATAATTATCCCTAAAGGAGTGTGAATTGCTACACAAAAACTGTCGGCGATCGAGTGGGTATTGCGGATATATTCCACCGTGAAAGATTTACCTAAACGCACCATTTGCCGAGGAGCAACGGTTTCTAATTTGGTACGATTTGCTAATCCTGCTTCTTCCAATTTATCCCGCAATAAGGCCATGGCTAGACGCGGACCGTAGATAATTGGTACATCAAATTGTTTGAGATGGTAGGGAATGCCACCGATATGATCTTCGTGACCGTGGGTGACGATCATACCCTTAATTTTATGGCGATTTTCTCTTAGATAAGTCATATCGGGAAGCACTACATTGACCCCGTGCATATCATCGGAAGGAAAAGCTAAACCGGCATCCAAGAGAATAATCTCATCATCGTATTCAAAAACACAGGTGTTTTTGCCGATTTCGTGTAATCCTCCTAGGGGAATGATCTTTAGTTTTGCTTGGGTTTTATCTTGACTCATTAGGTATCCTTTGATGGTAAGTTATGGTGATTTTTCAGGTGGTTTTTGTGGACGGGAAATCTCAAAAAATGAATAGTTAGAATAAGTCTAACTAGGGAAATAACACCTAGTTAAAGTCACTTAGTATCAATACTTTCTAGCAGTTCTAAACTATATTTCTTTTATTCTAGTGAAGCTATTAACATTATAACCTATTTCTCGAAAAAATCCTAGTTTAGTTAGCCAAATTTTCTAGTATTTTTCTAGATTAAAGCCAATTCTCGCATAATTTTTGCTAATCCTTCTTCTAGTTCGGGACTTAAGGAACATAAAGGAAGTCTTAGACCCCCCACTTCCCAACCGACTAGATTTAAGGCCGCTTTAATTGGAATTGGATTAGTGGCACAGAATAAACCTTTAAACAGGGGAAATAATTTCAAATTAATCTCGATCGCTTTGGCAGCATCTCCAGTTAAGAAAGCTTGAATCATCCCTTGGATTTCTTCTCCCACCAGATGACTGGCAACACTGACCACTCCCACCGCACCACAGGTCATTAGGGGTAAGGTGAGAAAATCATCGCCGGAATAAATAGCGAAATTTTCAGGAGTATGACAGTAAATCTTACAGGTTTGTTCTAAATTACCACTAGCTTCTTTTACCGCCACAATATTATCAACTGCTGCCAGTTTAATAATCGTTTCTGGGGTCATATTTTGACCAGTACGACCAGGGATATTATAAAGCATCACTGGCAGATCGGGACAAGCTTTGGCAATGGCACAAAAATGCTCATATAAACCCTCTTGGGGAGGTTTATTGTAGTAGGGAACCACTTGTAAAGAACCATCTAAACCCAGTTTAGCAGCCTGTTGGGTCGCTTCGATCGCTTCGGAAGTGGAATTAGAACCCGTCCCCGCAATCACTTTTCCCCGACCATTAACCGCTTTTTTGACAATACTAAATAGTTCGTATTCTTCCTGCCAACTTAGGGTGGGTGATTCTCCCGTCGTCCCACAGACCACTATACCATCGCTACCGTGGGTAACTAGATAATCGGCCAATCTTTCTACCATAGCATAATTAACTTGGCCCTCGACAGTGAAGGGTGTCACCATCGCCGTAATTACTCGTCCAAAATATGTTTCACTCATTGATTCAGTTATCAGTTATCAGTTATCAGTTATCAGTTTCTGAAGGCAAGAGGCAAAAGAAAGAATCTGGCAATCCCCCTACCTAAAAAGAAGGTTAGAAACTAAGTACGTCGATGCTTTCAGCTTAACAAATTAAGTTTTAGATTCGGTCTTTGTTATCGGTTTTTGAGCGATCAACAATCAGACTTTATTTATCCGATTAATTAGCTATTTTTCTAGTTAACCTCTTCCATAATTAATTTTTGAGGGTTCAAAAACGGCAAAAATAAGGATTAAATTGCCTAAAATCTGTAAATAGACCATTTAATTGATTATTATTCATTCTTAATCCTCCTGACTACTGACTACTGGCTCCTAACCCTAACAACAATTTTTGATTTTTACCAGAGGTCTAGTTATTATCGCCTCGATCTAGCTGATGGCTGATCGCTTAATTATCAAACTGTTGCTAATCTTGAACCGACGAGATTTTTCTTGACTAAAAGTTCCGCAATTTGTACAGCATTTAAAGCCGCACCCTTGCGAATTTGATCGCCGCATAGCCACAATTCTAGACCGTTAGGATGGGATATATCTTGACGAATGCGTCCCACTAATACTTCATCACGACCGGTGGCATCAATTGGCATGGGAAAATAATTAGCGTCCCAATCTTCCACTAATTTTACCCCCGGAGCGGACTGAAGAATTTCTCTAGCCTTCACCACAGAAAAAGGCCGACTAAATTCTAGGTTAACCGATTCCGAATGGGCCCGCAGCACGGGAACCCTCACACAGGTGGCACTAACCCGCAGCTCTGGGCAAGCAAAAATCTTGCGGGTTTCGTTGACCATTTTCATTTCTTCCTCGCAGTACCCTTGGCCATTAATCGGGGTATTGTGGGGAAAAAGATTAAAAGCGAGGGGATAGGGGAAGGAATTAGTGGGAGGTTGCCGATTATCAAGAATTGCTTGCGCTTGCTGTTTTACCTCCTCCATGGCTCGCGCTCCAGCACCACTAGCGGACTGATAAGTAGAAACTACTACTCGCTCGATCGCCTGTACTTGGTGGAGAGGCCAGATCGCCACTCCTAAAAGAATTGTCGTACAGTTGGGATTAGCGATAATGCCCCGGTGATTGTCCACACTGTCGGGATTGATTTCCGGGACAACTAAAGGCACTTCGGGATTCATGCGAAAAGCGCTGGAGTTATCGATAATCGTCGCACCCGACTCGACAATAGTTTTCGCCCAAGCTTTCGAGGTGGACCCCCCCGCAGAAGCGAGAACTATATCCACGTCCTGAAAAGATCGCTCGTTTACCGCTTCGATGAGGAGACTTTCGCCCCGAAAATCGAGGGTTTTTCCAGCAGAACGCTCAGAAGCCAGTAATTTTAGACTAGCGAGAGGGAAATGACGACTAGCTAATAACTCTAGTAATTCCGTTCCCACGGCCCCGGTGGCCCCTAAAATAGCGACCCGTACTTTTTGACTCAAATTGTGTGACCTCCTGACGAGTTGGGTGATGATGATCCGAAGAAATCGTTAAAGTAAAAAATCTTTTTTGTCCACCGAGTTATTCTCAAGCTTGGATTGATCGGCTTTTGATCAGCAAAATTTTCTGATTGGGCTTAACTGCCCCAAGGACGGAATAAATTAAATATACCCCATTGACCGCTAAAATAAAAAGATTGTGACAGCTTGGGGAACAACTGCAGCTATTCCCCTAGAATATCATGAGCGGGACGGATTCACCGCAGGCGTAAACACCGCTCACCCTATTATAAACGTTCCTTGTCGTAAGAGCTAGAAAAATCAATGAAAGTTATTCAGGAAAAGCTTCCTGCCAGTCAGATAGGTTTAGAAATTGAAATTCCCGCCGAAACCACGAAAAACACCCACGAGAAAGTGGTAAATAATTTAGCGAAGTCGGCCAATATACCCGGTTTTCGCCCCGGTAAGGTTCCCCGTCAGATTCTTCTGCAAAGATTGGGAACTAAAGCGGTAAAAGCGGCAGTAATTGAGGAATTAATCGAAAATTGCCTCGAATCTGCCCTAAAACAGGAGGGGATCGAGTCCCTGGGTAATCCCCAGCTATTGTCTCAGTTTGAGGATTTGATCGCTGCCTATGAACCGGGTAAAGCTTTGACTTTTTCAGTTTCCGTGGATGTGGCCCCGACAATTATTCTCGGAGATTACGAAAATCTGAGCGTTACTGCCGAAGAAACCGTTTATGATCCCGAATCCGTGGAAAATTGGTTTAAAGAGCGTCAAGAACAGTTAGCGACATTGGTTCCCGTGGAAGATCGCGGGGCGCAGCTGGGAGATGTGGCGATCGTTGATTATCGGGGAAAATCCGTCGAAACTGGCGAGGATATCCCGGATATTGACGGCGAAGATCTGCGGGTGGATATGGAAGCAGGACGCTTTATCGAGGGGATGGTGGAAGGAATTGTCGGCATGAAACCGGAAGAAGTCAAAGAGATGACTTTAACTTTCCCAGAAGATTATCCCAAAGAAGATGTGGCAGCAAAAGCGGTAATTTTTACCATTACGATGAAAGAGTTAAAGGCAAAGGAATTACCAGAGCTTGACGACGATTTTGCCCAAGAAGTCAGCGATCAGGAGACAATCGCCGAATTAAGAGCAAGTTTAGAGAAACGTTTCCAAGAACAAGCGGAGAAGGAAACCAAAGACAGCATTTATGAGGCCTTAACTGAGGAATTGGTCAAAGGTGCGACTTTAGATTTACCGGAGACGCTGATCGAAAAGGAAGTGACGCATATTTTGACCCAAAGCTTCATGGAATTTCAACAAATGGGGCTAGATGTCAACCAGTTGTTTACAAAAGATAATATTCCCAAAATGCGGGAAAGCACCCGTCCCGATGCGATCGAAAGTCTGAAACAGACTCTGGTGGTGCAGGAATTGGCTAAAGTCGCCGGCATTGAAGTCAGTCCCGAAGCGGTAACGGAAAAAATCGCTAATATCATGGCCCAATTGTCCGATCGCGACATAGATAGGCAGCGTCTGGAACAGGTGATCACCGAAGAAATCCTGGCGGAAAACACCCTGGCATGGCTGAAAGGAAAAGCTACTATCACCCTCGTCCCCAAAGGTTCCCTAGAGGAAGAAACAAGCGAGGAGGAGGAAACGGAAGAAACCTTCGCATTCACCGAAGTGGAAGTGTTGGCAGCTGAGGCTGAGGAAGAATAACCGTAAGGAGTTAGCAGTCGTGTTGGGGTGTTGGGGTGTTGGGGTGTTGGGGTATTAGTTGAATTCCCCCATTCCCCCATCCCCCCATTCCCTGATAACTCAGCAATTCTAAATTTGCGCTGTAGCAAGGGTTTCAGGTTTTAGTTCACGTAATACGGGGTAAAATTCAACGGGATTAACAAGTTCATTTTACGAGTCTTCAGGCTTTTAGGCATGATAGTACACTCAGAATTGCCCCAAAAACCCCCTTTTAAATGTTCTTTAAATCCCTAAAAGGCTTGCTGTGTCTAAAACTGATAACTGATAACTGATAACTGATAACTGATAACTGATCACTGATAACTGATCACTGATCACTGATAACTGATGACTGATTCCTGCCAACCGGGGGAAACTTAGGGCATAATAGATGGACAGAAGTGCTAAAGATGCTTAACATTTGCCAGTAAAAGCTCCACAGCCAAGCAAAAACCCTAAGATTGTGATAGCGGAACCGAAAAAATTATGCTCGAATCGAGATCACCTGACTACCCAATTACCAGTAATTGTCGCCCTGCTATCTACGCCAACACGGGGAGAAACTCCCTAGCTAACGTTTTACCCGTGGTAATCGAACAGTCTGGCATGGGTGAACGGGCTTTTGATATCTATTCTCGACTCCTGCGCGAGAGAATTGTCTTTCTGGGAACCCCCGTCGATGATCAGGTCGCTGATTCGATCGTCGCCCAACTCCTCTACTTGGAGGCAGAAGATCCCGAAAAGGATATCCAACTTTATATCAACTCCCCCGGTGGTTCCGTTTATGCCGGACTAGCTATCTACGACACCATGCAACAAATTCGCCCCGACGTGGCGACAATTTGTTTCGGTTTAGCCGCTAGTATGGGAGCATTCCTGCTTTGTGGTGGCGCGGCAGGTAAACGGATGTCCCTACCCAGTAGCCGGATCATGATTCACCAACCCCTCGGCGGCGCCCAAGGTCAAGCTAGTGATATCGCCATCCAAGCCAAGGAGATCCTCTATATTAAACAGAGACTCAATACCATGCTGGCTCACCACACCGGTCAACCCTACGATCGCATCGCCAATGACACCGAACGGGACTTTTTCATGTCGGCCGTCGAAGCCAAAGAATATGGGTTAATCGATCTGGTGATTTCCCGTCCCGAACTGCCCGATCCTACCGTTCCCGTTACTTCCCTGTAAATAAACTATGTCTAAGTACGACTCCCACCTCAAGTGTTCATTTTGCGGCAAATCCCAGGAACAAGTGCGAAAATTAATCGCCGGGCCGGGGGTCTATATTTGTGACGAGTGTGTGGAACTGTGTAACGAAATTCTCGATGAGGAATTGATGGAACCGCCCAGTCCGGTCGCCCCAGTGGAGGAACGTCCCAACAAACGGCGATCGGGCCAAAACAAAACCACTTGGGAACAAATTCCCAAACCCAGAGAGATTAAAAAATACCTCGATGACTACGTTATCGGTCAAAATGAGGCGAAAAAAGTGCTTTCTGTGGCCGTTTATAACCATTACAAACGCCTCAAAGATATCCAAACCCAAAAAGCCGGTGGCGGTAGTCCAGAAGATAGCATCGAACTGCAAAAATCTAATATTCTGTTAATTGGTCCCACAGGATCGGGAAAAACCCTTCTAGCTCAAACTCTGGCTAAAATCCTCGATGTACCTTTTGCTGTCGCCGATGCCACCACTTTAACCGAGGCCGGTTATGTGGGGGAAGATGTGGAAAATATTCTCTTGCGTCTGTTACAAGTGGCAGATTTAGACGTGGAAGAGGCGCAGCGAGGCATTATCTACATCGATGAAATCGATAAAATTGCCCGCAAGAGCGAAAATACCTCGATTACCCGAGATGTGTCCGGAGAAGGGGTACAGCAAGCTTTACTGAAAATGTTAGAGGGAACGATCGCCAATGTTCCCCCCCAAGGCGGCCGCAAACACCCCTATCAGGATTGTATTCAGATTGACACCAGCAATATCCTGTTTATCTGCGGTGGGGCGTTTGTTGGTTTAGATAAGGTGATCGATCAGCGTCTCGGTAAAAAATCCATGGGCTTTATTCAACCGGGAGATGGCCAAGCTAGTAAGGATAAGGTAGCGGCAGGGTTATTAAAACAAATGACTCCCGATGATTTAGTCAAATTTGGCATGATTCCGGAGTTTGTCGGTCGGATTCCCGTTCTAGCGGCACTGTCACCCCTGGATGAGGAAGCTTTAATCGCTATCCTGACGCAACCCCGCAACGCTTTGGTGAAACAGTATCAAAAACTGTTGAAGATGGACAATGTACAGTTAGAGTTTAAATCTGATGCCGTCCTAGCGATCGCCCAAGAGGCCTATCGTCGCAAAACCGGGGCCCGGGCCCTACGGGGTATTGTCGAGGAATTAATGCTCGATGTCATGTACGAATTGCCCTCGCGCAAAGACGTGAAACGCTGTTTAATCACCCGCGAAATGGTGGAAAAACGTTCCACGGCAGAGCTATTGGTTCATCCTTCCTCTATACCCAGTCAAGAATCCGCTTAAGGGGAAAAATCGAGGTTAACCATGCTGAACACCGTTCCCGCGATCATCAAAGAAGGCCGGATCGAACTCCTCGAATCCGTGCCGATTCCAGAGGGTACTAGGGTTTTAGTCACCCTCATCCCGGAGGAGACAAACTCGGATTTCTGGCAAAAAGTCAGCGAAACTGCACTGGCTAAGATTTGGGATAATCTGGAAGACGACATCTATGAACGATTACTCGAAGCTTGAAATCGTTCTCGTTCGTTATCCTTTTTCAGATTTAGCGGACGCTAAAATCAGACCGGTTATCATTGTTAGTTCTCCTCACCGTTCACGGGATGTTTTTCTGGTTCCCCTTACCAGTCGCATCAATAATTTACTGGAGGGCGAGTTTTTGCTGGAAGATTGGGAGAACGAGGGATTGAATGTGCCGACGGCCGTTAAGCGGGGGATATACACAATCCAACAAGATTTACTCCTTAAGAGAATCGGACGACTATCGGACACAGATGCGCGACGTTTGCAAAACTCTTTACGAGGATGGCTAGGTATTTAACTATCATGAAAACTCAAATAATCGATCAAACAATCACTGTTCGCGGTGTTCCCCACTATTACGAGTGGATTCGGCAATCGGAATCTGCCCAGAAAAAGCCAGTGATGGTGTTTATTCATGGTTGGGGAGGATCGGGACGCTATTGGCGATCGACTGCTGCGGCAATTTGCGATCGCTTTGATTGTTTATTGTACGATATGCGGGGTTTTGGTCGGTCTAAATTGCCAGAAAAATCCCCCGATCTTTCCTACGATTTAGAAGAATATGCCCTTGATTTGGCCTTGTTTTTAGATAGTTTGGAAATTGAAAAAGTCTATCTCAATAGTCACTCTATGGGGGCATCGGTGGCGACTTTTTTTATTACTATGTACCCCGAAAGAGTGGTCAAAGCAGTTTTAACCTGTAATGGCATTTTTGAGTATAATAAAGCGGCTTTTGCTGCCTTCCATAAATTCGGTAAGTATGTGGTACAGTTTCGTTATGATTGGTTTTTAAAAGTACCTTTTGCCGATCGATTATTTATGGCGAGATTTTTGCATCGATCAATCCCAAAATCAGAAAGAATTGCTTTTTTAGAAGATTTTTTAGCGGCAGATTACGAGGCCGCCCTAGGCACAATTTATACATCTGTGAGTAAAAAAGCAGTGGAAATTATGCCTGGTAAATTTGCTGAGATTAAGATACCAACTCTTTTAGTATCAGGGGAAAAAGACATTATTATTCCTGCCAAAATGGGCAAAATGGCGGCGGATTTGAATAATAATATCCAGTATGTGGAGATGGCTAATACTGCTCACCTCCCCATGTTAGAAGATGCCCCTATTTATCTACAAAAATTGCAAGATTTTTTAGAAATTAATTAGGGTTTGCTAGGGGAAATGAGTTTCTATGATGTGGCTCACAAGTATATTGAGGATAAAGAGTTACGCCGTCAGGGTGGATATTTGGGGGTACAGCGTCGCCAGGATTTAAAACCAGAAATATCTGCTGCTGTGTTTGCTACGAAACCTCCTCAGTTGCTTAAACCTATTGTGAAAGCTAAAGGGATAAGCTTGATTTTAGTGGAGGAAATTATACAGCGGAATTGGATGATAAGTACCTAAGCAAAATTAATTACACATATCTAACTACCTCTTACCTTCTGGGCTCTTCTCAAATTTGTGTGATAATTTTTGCTTATGTAAGGTTAAATGCTTACTGGTCAGGACTTTTAGGACTATTTTGAAAGAAGAAACTATCAGTATAGACCTCGTTTCCACACAGAAACCAGAAGAGCCATAAATAGAACTCTTGCAAATTAATTATATGTTATGATGATGGGTTAACTAATTTTCCCAAAAAAATTAGTTAATCAGTACATTCGTCCTGAATGAAAACTTGAAGTTTAACTTTTAACTCAAAACTCTTTAGAGCTGCTTTAATTTGGTTATCAAAACCTCTTTATTTAAGCGGCA
>NZ_JADBUN010000025.1:0-22292 GCF_020245625.1 Microcystis sp. M049S2
CTTTCAAGACTCGGTTAACAATTTGTAATATTCCTTGTTGACACCCTTACTGACAAAGAAAAAACTGAAATCAAGTCAGGATAAGGGTTGGAGTGCTTACTGCAAAAATTGTTAAGAAAGATCCCTATAAGGGATAGCCTTGATAAGGGGGGCATCTGATAATTTTTAACGCCTACCTACTTAAAACTGGCGAGGAGGTGGAACAAACCACAAAGACACAAAGGACACAAAGATTGATCGCTCCTATATAAGTTCAAGTTATCAAACAATTATGAAAGGAATTAACTTTGTGATTAATGAAAAAGGGGAAAAGAAAGCTGTTCTCATTGACTTAGAAGAATGGGGAGAGCTTTGGGAGGACTTTTCTGATATTTTAGTCTCTCGTAGTCGAGAAAATGAATCAGAAATTTCTTGGGATGAATTAAAACAAGAATTAGAAACAGAAAATACATTCGATGAGTAATTATCAAATTCGATTGAAAACCTCTGGGCTCTTCTGGTTTCTGTGTGTAAACGGGGTCTATACTGATAGTTTCTTCAGCAAAATAGCACTAAAAGTCTTTCCCAGTAAACATTTCACGATTCTATGATCAAAAATTATCACACAAAGTCGAGGAGAGCCATCTCTGCGGCTAAAGAATTTAAAAAATTACCTTCTTCGATTAGGCAACGGGTGAGTGACAGTCTTGAGAAATTACAGCAAGATCCCCGTCCCTCTGGTGTTGTAAAACTAAAAGGAGAAGATAAAATGTATCGGCTTCGTGTTGGTGATTACCGCATTGTTTACACAATAGAGGATAATGATAAAATAATAAAGGTTACTAGAATCGGACACCGACAAGATGTTTATCAAGAATAAAAAATTAAAATGCCCATGTAAGCTAAGACGCATTTTAACCGCCTATCCTTAGATTAGCTGAATCTCCCCCAACCGAACCCTATTCCACCGTGACACTTTTGGCTAAATTGCGCGGCTGATCCACGTCTAAACCGCGACGGTACGCGATATGATAGGAGAGCAATTGTAGGGGAATTACTGTTAAAATTGGCGATAATAATTCCTCAATTTCCGGCACATACAACAAATCATTAAAGACTTTTGGTGCTTCCGTATCGCTGTCAGCAACTACTCCCAATAACCGCGCATCCCTTGCTTTTGCTTCCTGTGCGTTGGAGAGAACTTTATCATAAACTACCCCCGGCATCGCAATCGCTACTACGGGAACTTTTGCATCTAAAAGCGCGATTGGTCCGTGTTTCATTTCTCCGGCTGGATAGCCTTCCGCATGAATATAACTGATTTCTTTGAGTTTTAAGGCCCCTTCTAAGGCAATGGGGAAATTAATCCCCCGTCCCAAGAAAATAAAGTCCTGGGTGTCATTAAATTCATGGGCCAATTCTTCGATCGCTTTTTCCTGTGTTTCTAAGACAGTTTCGATCGATCTTGGCAGCGATCGCATTTGATTAATAATTTCCTCGATTCTCTCTAAAGACAGAGTTTGACGACGATAGGATAAATCCAAAGCTAAGAGATAAAAACCCAATAACTGGGCGGTAAAACTCTTAGTTGCCGCCACCCCGATTTCGATCCCCGCCTGAGTATTAATAATCTGATCGACCATTTGTGCTAGGGTACTTTCGGGGCGATTAGTAATCCCAATAATCCGGGCCTGATATTTTTTTCCTAATCCTAAACGACGCTGTTTTTCCGTTTCCAACGCCGCTAAAGTGTCGGCTGTTTCCCCCGATTGCGTCACCCCGATAGTTAAAGTATTGGGCATCAGGGGGGTGGGTGCATAGCGAAATTCCGAGGCGTACTGTACCCTTGTGGGAATACCCGCCAACTGCTCAATCAAGTATTTACCCACTAAACTAGCGTGCCAACTGGTCCCACAGGCTAAAATCTGAATATGTTCTAAATTTTCGTAAATTTCCTCAGAAAAATTAATATTTATCGGGTTGACATTATCCCCATTTTGTGCTGTCCAATGGGGATGCAGATAGGTCCCTAAACAGTCGCGCACCACTCCGGGTTGTTCGTGGATTTCCTTGAGCATGAAGTGACGATAACCCTGTTTTTCTACGTTGGTCGGACTCCAATCGAGGACTCTGGGGCTTTTACGGACTCTTTTCCCTTCAAAATTATAAATTTCTACTCCCAAGGGTGTTAACCGAGCGATTTCGCCATTATCCAAAGACAGCACTGCCCGGGTATGGGGAACCAAAGCACTGACATCGGAGGCACAGAAAAACTCCCCTTGACCAAAACCGATGATTAAAGGGGCGTGTTGCCGCACCACAATCAATTCATCGGGATAATCGGGACTAATCACTCCTAGGGCAAAAGCACCCTCTAAACGTTCAATTGCCCTTAAAACTGCCTTGAGGAAAGGACTCACCCCTAAGTCTTCTTCATCGGTAGGTTTGGGTAGATAACTGGCGATTAGATGGGGAATAACTTCTGTGTCGGTTTCCGAGTCAAATATGCAGCCTTTTTCCTTTAATTCTGTTCTTAATGCCTGAAAATTTTCGATAATGCCATTCTGTACCACTGCCACCCGTTGACTATTATCGGTGTGGGGATGGGCATTACTTTCTACGGGTTTGCCGTGGGTTGCCCAACGGGTGTGACCGATGCCAATTTGGGAGGGATTAACTTCCTGTTCTAATTTTTCCCGCAGATTGTAGAGTTTTCCCTGGGCGCGGACTCGATGTAATTCACCTTCGAGAATTGTGGCAATCCCTGCCGAATCATAACCCCGATATTCTAAACGTTCCAATCCAGCTAGGAGAATATCGATCGCTGTTTGGGTTCCGATATAGCCAACAATTCCGCACATTCTTTCGCTGACCCCATTTAGGCTAAGTCCAATCTATTCTATCGCAAGCGTGACACTTGTTTGCTTAGAGGCCCAAGACGCAGGGGTAAGGGCAAAGTTTCCCTTCTAGGAGATTAGGGTGTGGGGTGTAGGGTGTAGGGTGTGGGGTGTGGGGTGTGGGGTGTAGGGTGTAGGGTGTGGGGTGTGGGGTGTGGGGTGTAGGGTGTGGGGAGAACAAATAAAAGCAATATAGATCACTCAGCAGCACACTTTGTTCTTTTTGTCAAAAAAACTTTCTCTTTGCAACAAAACTACACAATTAATTGATCAACGGGTTGGGTTTTAAAAGGCTCTTTAACCTCCATTTATTGCTGTTGCTGAATAGGTGAGTGTAGATTTAGCAAGGGTTTTCAGGATCAACAGATAGCTAAAACCCTAAAAAGCACAGAAAAACCCATCATTCCATACTGCGAGATTATACCATAATCGCTGGAAGTATTGCAACCTCGTAAACAAATGAGAATTATTTTCAATAAATTCTTAGGAAAAGACAATTATTGCGAAATGTAAATTTAAATATTCTCAACTATTAAAGCTTGTTTTATATAAAAAACTTATAATACTAAATCCGTTGAGTATAGGCTACATATCAGGACAGGCACTCATGCAAGAGGCAAAAGAGGGAATAAATAATCAGTTTTTAATAACTGGATTTAGTTCACAACTGACTGATCACTGATTACTGATAACTGATCACTGACTGAGGGAAACTTTACCCAGGAGTGACAACTGCTGTTAAAGCCGCCGTAACCGTGTCCATCGGTTGATTACCGTCGATATGGTTAAGAGTCCCTTTTTGACCGTAATAATCTAAAACTGGGGCAGTTTGGTCGATATAAACCTGTAGGCGACGGGAGATCGTTTCTTTAGTATCATCTTGACGACCGCGTTGCATGAGACGCTCAATTAAGACCGTATCCGGTACAGCCAAATTGACCACAAATGTGTAACTATCGGCCAATTCTTCCAGTAATGCGTCTAAAAAGCTCGCCTGTGCCACCGTGCGGGGAAAACCATCAAGAATCCAACCCTTAGCACTGTCAGGCTGTTTTAAACGTTCCTGAATTAAACCTAATAACAACTCATCGGGGACTAATTCGCCCTTTTCCACATAAGCTTGTGCTTGCTGACCAAGTTCTGTCTTCTCTGTAATTGCTTGACGTAAAATTTCACCGGTAGAAATATGGGGAATCGTCAGAGATTCCGCTAATTTTGCCGCTTGGGTCCCTTTTCCCGATCCGGGCGGTCCCAAAAATATCACACCGATCCGTTTGCTCATGGATTAAATATAGGGTTTTAAGGGAAAAAACAACCAGTAACCGGTAAAAGGTCACTGGCTGACTATCTAACTACTGTTTAATCATGCCCTCATAGCGTTGAGAGATGACATAGGTTTGAATTTGTTTCGCCGTATCGATCGCCACCCCCACCAGAATTAATAGGGAAGTTGCCCCCAAACCGCGAAAAGTGGTGACACCAGTAGCGCTTTCTACTACAGTCGGCACAGTAGCCACCAAACTTAAAAAGAGAGCGCCCAAAAGGGTGAGACGATTCAGCACCCCTTCCAGATAATTAGTAGTAGCGGTCCCCGGACGAATCCCCGGAATACTGGTCCCCATTTTTTTCAGGTTTTGGGACATATCCTTGGGGTTAACGATCAGGGAAGCGTAGAAGAAACTAAAACCGAGAATCAGTAAGCTATAAAAAGCCACATAACCCCAACTATCGGGACGCAGGGCATTAACCAACTGGACTAAAACCTGACCGACGGGGTTATCCGTGGGTAAAGCTTGCACCAATTGAAAAGGTAAGACCAACACTGCGGAGGCGAAAATAATCGGCATTACGCCCCCTTGATTGAGTCGTAGGGGTAGATAACTGGTTCTTTCCCGATAGAGACGACGACCCACCTGACGACGGGCAGAAACAATCGGAATCCGACGGGTTCCTTCCTGAACAAAAACAATGCCGATAATCATCACCAGGAAAACCAGCAAGAGAATCACCACTTGAGCGATCGCTTGTCGGCCACCCTGTTGAGCAAAAGTAATCGTATCACCGAGGGTTTTTGGTAAAACAGCGACAATGTTGACAAAAATCAGCAAAGATGCTCCATTTCCCAGACCGCGTTCCGTAATCAGTTCCGAAATCCACATCACGAACATAGAACCGGCCACTAAAGCGAGAACCGTAGCAGCGATCGAGGGTAAAGTTCCGGCCACAACGCCGTTAGCCACCAATAAACCGAGAGTAATACCGATACTTTGAATGATTGCCCAACCAAAGGCAACATAACGGGTAATTTGGGCAATTTTTCGCCGTCCTGCCTCTCCTTCATTTTTCTGTAAATCTTCCAAAGAAGGAAGGGCAGCGGTGAGCAGTTGCACGATAATTGAGGCGTTGATATAGGGAAGAATGCCGAGGGCAAAAATCCCTAACGTCGATAATCCTCCCCCGGTAAACAGGTCAAGGATTCCCAAAGCGGCGTTACTTTGAATAATTTCTGCTAATTTTGCCCGATCCAATCCGGGTATCGGTACAAACATCCCAAAACGGAGCAGAATCAGTAAACCCAATGTAACCAACAAGCGACCGCGTAAACCGGCCGCCTGTGCCATTTGCATAAACGTTTCCTGTGCCGTGGGAGCCTTATCACGACTGACGACCATTAACAGTTACCTCTAGTGCAGTTTTTTTATGGGAAAAAGTAATCGAGGGGGAAAACTTTCTCGATTTTTTTAAGATTTCCCCTGTCTTTCTTATGATATAGCAATCCGGTCTTGGGGGTTGGGTGTTAGGGTGGGGGTGTGGGGTGTGGGGTGTGGGGTGTAGGGTGTGGGGTGTGGGGTGTGGGGTGTGGGGTGTGGGGTGTAGGGTGTGGGGTGTGGGGAGAACAAAGCTGCCTTTTGCCTTTTGCCTTTTGCCTTTTGCCTTTTGCCTTTTGCCTTTTGCCCTTTGCCTTTTGCCTTTTGCCCTTTGCCTTTTGCCTTTTGCCCTTTGCCTTTTGCCTTTTGCCTTTTGCCTTTTATCTCCTGTCTCCGTTAAATTTCTTCCCAAGTACCTTGAGCGGCGGTAATTTTCTCTTTAGCACTATTGCTAAAAGCGGCGGCCTTCACCTTGAGGGGAACGGTAATTTCACCATCACCCAAAACTTTTAAAGGGCCGTCGTTACTGGTGAGAATTTTAGCTTTTAGCAGACTTTCCAGGGTAACTTCCGTATTAGCGGGTAAAGAAGCCAATTTTCTCAGATTAACAATCGTGTATTGACGGGGGTTAACCAAAGGAAAATGCTTTAACTTCGGCACCCGACGATAGAGGGGCATTTGTCCCCCCTCAAAACCGGGGCGAGTCCCTGTCCCAGAGCGAGATTTTTGTCCGCGCATTCCCAGACCGCAACTAGCGCCCTGGCCAGCCGAGATACCCCGTCCCACACGACGACGACGTTTAGTTGACCCCGGTTGGGGGGCGATTTCGTGGAGTTTCATGGTGATTTCTTTAGGTGTACAAATGTTCTATAGATACGCCTCGATCCTTGGCCACTTCCGAGAAAGTGCGGAGAGTTTCCAGGGCGTTAACAGCCGCTCTAGCGTTATTGAGGGGGTTATCGCTACCGAGTTGTTTAGCGAGGATATTTTTCACCCCAGCCAATTCTAAAACGGTACGGACAGCACCTCCGGCAATAACCCCAGTCCCCGGGGCAGCCGGACGCATAAGCACCTGAGCGCCACCGGAAGCGCCACGGGTGAGGTGGGTGATAGAACTAGCTTTAGTTAAGGAGACTTCAATTAGCTGTTTTTTGCCATCGGCCACACCTTTACGGACAGCCCCGATAACATCCCCTGCTTTGCCGACTCCCACTCCCACCTGGCCGTTTTCATTACCGACCACGACGATGGCCCGGAAACTGAGTTTTTTACCACCCTTAACCACTTTACTAACCCGGCGGATCTGGATAACCCGCTCTTGCCAAGTGGTTTCTTTTTCTTTTTCGCGGTTGCCTTTGCGACGTTTTGCCATAGTTTTATCAGTGTTGAAAGGATATTTTAGAAGTTTAAGCCGGCTGACCGAGCCGCTTCTGCTAAGGCTTTGACGCGACCGTGATAGAGATTGCCACCGCGATCAAAAACCACTTGTTCGATGCCTCTTTCTAGGGCCCGTTGGGCCACCAGTTTACCCACGGCAGCCGAGGCTTCTTGGGTAGCGGTGGATTCCAATTCCCCGCGCAAGGTTGCCTCTAGGGTAGAAGCGGCCGCGAGGGTGTGTTGGGCTACGTCGTCGATAATTTGGGCGTAGATGTGGTTATTAGAACGAAATACGGATAAACGGGGCCGTTCAGCAGTGCCATTAATTTTGCGACGCACACGCTGGTGACGACGACGGACTGATTCTTTGCGACTAAGTTTCATGGTTTATTTTTTACCTCCTTTACCGCCTTTACCGCCAGCTTTACCAACTTTGCGACGGACGACTTCACCAAGATAGCGAATCCCTTTTCCTTTATAAGGTTCGGGGGGACGAACTTCGCGGATTTTAGCGGCAATGTTACCGACCGCTTCTTTGTCGATGCCACTGACGATAACTTGGGTGTTGTTTTCTACGGCTACGGAAACACCATCGGGCATCTCCATTTCCACAGGTTTACTGTAACCAACATTAAGAACTAATTTACTACCCTGCGCCTGGGCGCGGTAGCCCACCCCTTGGATATCGAGGCGTTTTTGAAAGCCGGTAGCGACTCCTTCTACCATGTTGGCTACTAGAGTTCTACAGAGTCCGTGGCGTTCTCTGGCGGTACGGGAATCGTCTTGACGGGTAACGAGGATGGTTTCGCCATCTTTATTGATGGTGACGGCGGTGGGTAGGGTTCTCTGGAGAGTTCCTTTGGGCCCTTTGACCGTCACGGTAGCACCATCGATATCGACGGTGACTTTATTGGGAATAGGAATCGGGCGTTTGCCAATACGAGACATAACAGTTATCAGTTATCAGTGGGTCAGATATCCCGGAAGAGTTATCAGTGGGTCAGCTATCGGGTTTAAACTTGCAAAGGCTGACGGCTGATAGCTTATCCTTGTTTACCAGATGTAGCAAAGGACTTCGCCGCCAACGTTTTGTTTACGCGCTTCGCGATCAGTCATAATGCCTTTAGAGGTGGAAACAATGGCGATGCCAATGCCACCGAGGACGCGCGGTAAGTCTTTACTGTTGGAATAAACTCGCAGGCCCGGTTTACTGACTCTGGTGAGGGTAGTAATGATCGGTTGACGGTTTTTGCCTTTATATTTGAGGGAAAGAACTAATTGAGATTTAATCCCCTCACCCACTTCCTCAAAGTCAGCAATAAAGCCTTCGTCCTTGAGAACTTGGGCAATACTGCGCGTCATCCGCGTGGTGGGAATTTGAGTAGTGGTCTGCCGAACCGCGCAAGCGTTACGGATGCGGGTCAGCATATCCGAGATGGTATCGTTAGCAGACATGAATTACCTGTTTTTCTCCTAAATTGGGATCAACATCAGTGGTCAGTTATCAGTTATCAGTTATCAGATTTGAGTATTAAGTGAGTAGTATTAAATAGCAGTTTCCTGCTGTCTTTTGACTGAATCACTGTTTACTGTTTACTGTTTGCTGTTCACTGTTCACTTATTTACCGGTCACTGTTTACTTTTCTCTTGATTGATTTATCTAAAGGGCATTCCCATCTCTTTGAGGAGGGCGCGTCCTTCTTCGTCGTTTTTAGCGGTGGTGATGATTGAGATGTCCATCCCACGAATTTGATCGATTTTGTCGTATTCAATTTCAGGGAAGATCAACTGTTCACGAATGCCTAAACTGTAGTTACCACGACCATCAAAACTGTTACCACTGATACCGCGAAAGTCGCGAATACGTGGTAATGCCAGATTAATTAGACGGTCTAAAAAAGCGTACATTCGATCGCCGCGCAATGTCACCATCACACCCACGGGCATTCCTTCGCGAATTTTGAAGCCAGCGATCGCTTTTTTGGCTCTAGTCACTACTGGTTGTTGTCCAGTGATGGTGGACAGTTCCTCCTTGGAAGACTCCAAAGCTTTGGCGTTTTGTGAAGCTTCCCCAAGACCACGGTTAACGGTAATTTTGATAACTTTAGGTACTTGGTGGATATTGGTATAACCAAATTGTTCTTTCAGTTTCGGAACAATGGTTTCTTGATAGGTGGTTTTTAGTTTTTGGCTCATAGTTTTGCTGCTTGCTTTTCCTGGGCTTGGTCAGGAACTAGAATTGATGGGAAACTAATCGATAATTTCGCCAGTTTTCTTCAGTATCCGCACTTTCCGACCGTCTTCGGTAAAGGTATAACCCACCCGACTGGCGATTTTTTTCTTCTCGGAATAAAGCATCACTTTGGAACTGTGAATCGGTGCTTCGTAGGTAACGATTTGACCCGATTCCCCTTCCTGTTGGGGTTTAGTATGTTTGGTGCGGATATTAACTCCCTTGACCACCACGGTACTTTCTTGGGGTAAAGCCCGTAAAATTTCGCCCACTTTGCCCTTATCGGAACCGGCGATTACCTGAACGACATCCCCTTTTTTAACGTGCATTTTTTGCCTTTGGGGCGGGGTTTGAATGTTTTTCTTACTCATTTTTTTTTGACCTCAAGGTGTGAAAAGTTTTAGACTAGCCATCAGCCAATTGCCTTGGTACTTTTCACTTTGATCAGAGAACTTCTGGGGCTAAGGAAACAATTTTGGTGTAGTTTTTATCGCGCAATTCCCGAGCGACAGGACCAAAAACCCTAGTCCCTTTGGGATTACCGTCATTATTAATAATCACGGCGGCGTTATCATCAAAACGGATGCTCATGCCACTATCGCGACGGACGGTTTGACGGGTCCGCACAATCACCGCAGTGACCACATCGGATTTTTTCACGGGCATATTGGGGATAGCGTCCTTAACCACGGCGATAATTTTGTCACCGATGCCACCGTAGGTACAGTTACCTGTTCCCAGCACCCGCAGACACATTAGTTTCCGCGCCCCGCTATTGTCAGCGACATTTAAGTAGGTTTGTTGTTGAATCACGGTTTTTACCTAGGTGAAATTTAACTATCGGTTAATATTTCCGCCACTTCCCAACGTTTGGTTTTACTGAGGGGGCGGGTTTCACGAATGCGAACTCGATCGCCTTGTTTGGCTTGATTTTCTGCGTCGTGAGCCTTAAATTTCTGGGTTTTTACGACGATTTTGCCGTATTTAGGGTGAGGAGAGCGGTTTTCAATGGCTACCACTACGGTTTTATCCATTTTGTCGCTGACCACTACCCCAACTCTTTCTTTAACTGCCATAGCGGGTTATGCCTCCGGGGTGGACTGGGCTAGTTGGCGCTCTCGTTCTACGGTCAATAATTGGCCAAGACGGTGGCGGGTGTGTTTGAATTCGTGGGTTTTTTCCAAGCGGCGGGTGGCCTGTTGCAAACGCAATTCAAACAGTTTCTTTTTGGCATCGAGGATAGCGTCGGCGATGTCGTCATCGCTCATCTTCCTCACTTCGGCGATTTTCGGTAGAGCCATTAGACAAAATCCTCCTCGCGAGTGATAAATTTGGTCTTAATCGGTAATTTTTGGGCGGCTAGACGCATTGCTTCCCGGGCTACCGGTTCGGCTACCCCGGCAATTTCAAACATAATGAACCCCGGTTTAACCACGGCCACCCAGAATTCGGGGGAACCTTTCCCGGAACCCATCCGAGTTTCTGCAGCCCGTTGGGTGACGGGTTTATCGGGAAAAACGCGGATCCAGATTTTGCCACCCCGACGAATATAACGAGTCATTGCCCGTCTGGCGGCTTCGATTTGACGGGAAGTAATCCAACAGGGTTCGGTGGCTTGCAGGGCGAAATCGCCGAAATTAATCGTATTTCCGCCGGTGGCCAGCCCGCGCATCCGTCCGCGCTGTTGTTTGCGGAATTTTGTTCTTTTGGGACTTAACATGAGCTATTTACCACTGATAAATATTAGGGATCAACCCTCACTAGAGCGATCTTCAAACTGTTGACGGCGACGCTGTTGACGGCGCGGTGCTTGAGCGGGAACGGCGGCGGCAATTTCTTCTTGGCCGGGGATAATTTCGCCCTTAAAGATCCAAACTTTCACGCCTAGAATCCCGTAGATGGTGCTGGCGGTTTTGTAGGAGTAATCGATATCGGCCCGCAGGGTATGCAGGGGAACTCGTCCTTCCCGCACCCATTCAGTCCGAGCGATTTCTGCCCCGTTGAGACGGCCGCTAACTTGAATTTTGATCCCTTTGACTTCGGCCCTTTGCGCCCGTTGGATAGCTTGCCGCACCACACGACGGAAGGAAACCCGTCTTTCTAGTTGTTGGGCGATGTATTCGGCGATCAGGTTGGCATCGGCATCAACGCGAGCCACTTCGATGACGTTAATACGAATTTGACGCTGGCCACCGAGGGCTTTTTGCAAACCTAGGCGCAGCTGTTCGATTCCCGTGCCACCACGACCGACGACGACCCCGGGGCGAGCGGTATGGATGGAAATATCTACTTGATCGGCCTTGCGTTCGATGCGAATATCGGCGATACCTGCATTAGAGAGGTTTTTTTCGACGTAATCACGAATACGGCGATCTTCTTGCACTAATTCGGGGTAACGTTTCGCGTCGGCATACCAGCAGGATTTGTGATCTTTGATAACGCCGAGACGAAAACCGAGGGGATGGATTTTTTGTCCCATTGTGGTTTTTTTAGTTAAGGTGATTAGTCTTTGTTGCTAGGAGCGACGGCGACGGTGATATGACAGGTGGGTTTGCGAATTTGGTAGGCGCGGCCTTGGGCCCGGGGTCGAAAACGTTTTAGGGTCGGACCGCCATCGGCAAAGGCTTGGCTAACCACCAAAGTGGCGGGATCGAGTCCTTCGTTATTTTCGGCGTTGGCAACGGCGGAACGCAGGACCTTCAGAATCGGATCACAGGCCCGGTAGGGCATAAATTCGAGAATAATTAGGGCTTCCCGATAGGAGCGACCGCGGATCTGATCGAGTACCCGTCTGACTTTCAGGGGTGACATCCGAATATAGCGGGCGATCGCTTTGACTTCGTTAGAGGTATCGATGGTCATTTCAGTTATCAGTTATCAGTTAGGTAGGGTGGGTTAGGCGACGACAACTTATAAGAGTTATTAATTTATCTAGTCGCCGTAACCCACCATCTCATAGTTATCTGAACGCTGACCGGGGGCTTGACGGTCTTAAGATTACCGCCCACCGGTCTATTTCCGTCCTGCTTTTTTGTCGCTCTTGGCGTGGCCGCGGAAGGTGCGGGTGGGAGCGAATTCACCGAGTTTATGACCGACCATCTGCTCGGAAACGTAGACGGGAACGTGCTGTTTGCCGTTGTGAACGGCGATCGTGTGACCGACCATATCGGGAATGATGGTCGAGGCCCGGGACCAAGTTTTAATCACTTGTTTACTGCCCTGGGCGTTGAGTTTTTCGATTTTTTCCATCAGGTGGCCGGCGACAAATGGCCCCTTTTTCAGTGAACGACCCATAATTTTTAGTCAAAAGTAAAGTAATAGTTTCTAACCCTGGTTACGACGGCGCACGATCAGATCGCTACTGCGTTTTTTCTTGTTGCGAGTTTTGCGACCGAGGGCGGGTTTACCCCAAGGAGTCATCGGGCCGGAACGTCCGATCGGAGCGCGACCCTCTCCACCTCCATGCGGGTGATCCACTGGGTTCATGACGCTACCCCGAACATGAGGCCGTTGACCGCGGTGACGGGTACGGCCGGCTTTACCGAGACTGATGTTTCTCGCTTCGGCGTTACCGACTTTTCCGATGGTGGCGTAGCATTCACGCCGGATCATGCGTACTTCTTTGGAGGGGAGGCGGATGGTAACGTAATCGCCTTCTTTCGCTACCACTTGGGCAAAACCACCGGCAGCCCGCACCATTTGACCACCGCGACCAGGAACGAGTTCGATGTTATGAACTTCTGTCCCTAGGGGGATGCGACTTAAGGGTAGGGCATTACCCACCTCGAAGGGGGCGTTTTCCCCGGCGATGACGGTATCACCAACGCCTAAACCGGCGGGGGCGATGATGTAGCGTTTTTCCCCGTCTTTGTAGAAAAGTAGGGCAATGCGGGCGTTACGGTTAGGATCGTACTCGATCGCCGCTACTGTGGCGGGAATATCCCGTTTATCGCGACGAAAATCGATAATCCGGTAGAGGCGCTTATGGCCGCCGCCCCGGTGACGACTGGTAACGACACCGCGATTATTACGCCCTTGTTTGCTGTGTTTGCGATGAGTTAGGGACTTTTCCGGTTCGGTTTTGGTGATCTCCTTAAAGTCGGAGATGGCCGCCTGCCTTGTCCCGGGGGTTAAAGGTCTAAAAGAGCGAATACCCATAGTTTAGTTTTCCGTTATCGGGTTTCTTGGTGGTTATACGTCGGGATAGAGGGCGATCGAGTCGCCTTCCGCCAGGGTCACGATCGCGCGTTTGTATTGGGGTTTGTAACCGAGGAAACGGCCGACGCGTTTTTTCTGACGAGAGGGGCGGCTGGTGTTCACTTTCGTTACTTTCACGTCAAACAGCAATTCGATCGCCGCTTGAATTTCCGGCTTAGTCGCTTTCAATGCGACATCGAAGACGTATTTATTTTGTTCTAGGAGCAGGGTGGCTTTCTCGGTCACGATCGGCTTTAGGATCAGATCGGCGAGTTGTCTGGCTTCGGTTTTAAGCACCATAGACCTCCTCAATTTTGGCTAGGGCTGCGGCGGTGGCGATAACTCGATCGGCTAGGATGACATCATAGACGTTGAGACTATCGGCGCGAATAATTTTGAGATTGCAGATATTACGTCCCGATAAATAGACATTTTCGGGAATTTCCGTCAAAATCAGCAGAATTTTTTCCTCTGGACTGGCTCCCCAGCGACTTAAGGCAGCGGTGAGTTCCTTGGTTTTGGGTTGGGAGAATTGTTCGGCGAAGCTTTCCACCACGATAAAGTTATCGGACTGGCTGATCAAAGCGGTTCTCAGGGCTAATCTTTTCTCTTTGCGATTGACCTTAACCTCAAAATCTCTGGGTTTGGGTCCGAAGATGACACCGCCACCACGCCAGAGGGGAGAACGGATCGAACCGGCTCTGGCACGACCGGTGCCTTTTTGCCGCCAGGGTTTGCGACCACCGCCGCGCACTTCCGAGCGGGTTTTGCTGGAGGCGTTACCTTGGCGGGCCGCCGCTAGATGGCTGACGACGACGCGGTGAATTAGGTGTTTGGCGGTTTCGGGTTTAGCGGTTTTCAGTTCCAGGGTGCCTGTTCCCGCTTCTTCCCCTTGCCAATTTTTGACTGTGTAGTTAACCATGGCTTTAATCTTTCCTTGCCCTATTTACCAAATTTCTTGGCGGGGGTGATGTTTAACAGGGTTCCTGGTTTACCCGGGACGGCTCCTTTGATCAGGATCAGGTTGCGTTCGCTATCGATTTTGACCACGGACAATTTGCGGATGGTAACTTGGGTGGCTCCGTATTGTCCGGCCATTCTCTTACCCGGAAAAACGCGGCCGGGGGTAGTACCGGCACCGGTGGAACCGGGGAGACGGTGGTTTTTGGAACCGTGGGTCATGTTACCGCGTTTGAAGTTATGGCGTTTTTGATAGCCGGAGAAACCTCGTCCGATGGTGGTTCCAGCCACATCGACTAAATCGCCTTCTTGGAAGATAGCGGCGGTAATTTCTTGGCCTAAAGTGTAGGCGGATGCGTCCTCGAGGCGGTATTCGATTAAATGCCGCAGGGGGGAGACACCGGCTTTGGCTAAATGACCGAGTAGCGGTTTGTTGAGGGCTTTTTCTTTGACGGTTTTGTATCCCACTTGGATGGATTCATAACCGTCAGTTTTTTTCGTTTTGACTTGGGTGACGGGACACGGACCGGCTTGAACGACGGTGACGGGAATGGCGACTCCCGTTTTGTTGTCGAAGATTTGGGTCATGCCCAGTTTTGTACCGAGGATACCGATAGACACGGATTGTTCTCTTTATCTTTACTAGACGACAATCAAAAATAACGTGGCCGTGGCTATAGGAGCGAGAAAAATCTTTCCCGCTTTATCAGCCTGCCCAACTTGAATAACTTTTTTCGAGTTATTTAAGCTGGCATCCCGTTAAATTCGTAAGTAGGACTAGACAGGGTTGCTGGTTCTGCCTAGATTGTTGCTGGTCTTTGTTTCTTGGGGACTTAAAGGGTTTATCTTCAGTATCCCGGCGAAGACCGAGCGACCAAGGCGGTTCTGCTCGGTAGTGCCTTTAGCACCACCTAACACCGATTTTGGCCACAATCAAACATTATATAATATTTGTGACTTTTTAGGCAAGGGTTTTTTTCAGTCACCGGCAATGATCCTATCTAGTCCGGCTGAAGGAAGGGGTGACAATGAGGTTGAAGTCTAGGCTGGGTGCAGGGTCTAGCCTGTGGGTTTTTTTTGGAAAATCTCCTCGCTGTCACCCTTCAAATTGATTAACTTAATTCTCCCGTCCTCATTTCGGGGAAAGTCTCAAGGTTTTTCCTTACCCCCCACACCCTGTTTCACTTTCAATCTGCTTGTCACCCCTTCAAGTTTCTGGCACTTTTTTAGCCAAAAAATTCGCAAAACTCTTTTATAGCAAGGCTTAAACTGATATTCAGCAGATCGCGATTATAGTAGTTATCTTAATGGTGAGGTACAAAGTTTTTCTTTGGGGGAATGGGTCGTCGGTGGTCGATATCAAATTAGGTTACACTGCTTGATGGGAATTGCTTTCAATGGGGGGGGATGACAGCATTGTACTATCATCCCTTGTTTGGAGGTTAAATCGCTTGCAGGTCTTTTTCTCCGGTACGGATGCGGACGATCTGTTCCACGGGGGAGATAAAGATTTTACCGTCTCCGATTTCACCGGTACGGGCTGCCGAAATCAGCTTATCGACGACCATATCGACTTGCTTATCTTCGACGACGATCTCGATCTTGAGTTTTTGGAGAAATTCGACGGTGTACTCGGAACCGCGATAACGTTCCGATTGACCTTTCTGACGACCGAAACCTCTAACTTCGGAGACAGTCATGCCGACAATGCCCGCGTTAACTAGGGCGATTTTCACCTCTTCCAGTTTAAAGGGTCGGATAATCGCTTCTACTTTCTTCAAAATATCTATCTCCTCGTTGCGTGACGATACCTTCTTGGTGAATTAACTGTTAATTCTAAACGCAGAATCCCGACAATAGCGCTTAAAGTCATGATTTCTTCAATTATTGGCCTTGGCCACAGTCTTCTACCGTGAAAAATTTCTGGGTGGGAATTGGCCCACCCGAGGCCATGAATAAACCAACTAGAGAGATAATCCTAACTGAAGACCAAAAACACCGTGAACCAGCAGTAAAATTAGGGCAATACTGCCGATATAGGCGTGAATAGTCCGGAAAAGTTCTTTTTTACCGCCAGCGAAGCCAGTGAGGGACAATAATCCATTGAAAGCTAATAAACCGATCGCGATCGATCCTGTCCAGAAATGGCTGCTTTCAAGGATGGGATGTTTCTGCATGACTAGGGATAAAATACCGCCGGTGTAACCGAGAGTGATAAATAAAAACAGCCAGGGGGCGAGTTTGCGGTGATCAGCCCGATTTTTGGCCACTACTTCCCCATCTTGGCTTAAACGGCTTTGCCAACCGGCATAGGCAGTATAACTACCCATAACTAAAACCACGATCCCCATCATGACTGGATGTCCCCAATGAACGATCGGTTCAGGAGTTCCGAGACTGCGAAAGGCAGCGGCGATCGGCTCTAGCGCATCACTTAAACTTTGATTCATGTTTGTTACCTAACTTTACAAAACCCTTTTGCCTAAGATTTTAGCCGATCTCCGACCTGGAACAACTGCGGTTAGCCGAAAAAATGTCAAGCCTTTGCTAAATTTCTTAACATTTCCGCTAGAGATGAGCGGGGAAATATAGAATAAAGGCAGAGGAAACCAGGGATCCCCACGGGGATTAACCCCTAGGAGGGCATTATGACTTATCTGCTTAAAGATCGGCGATCAGCAGGGAGACTATTAGCTAGTTACTTGACAGAATATACCAATAGTGCTGGGTTGCTGGTGTTGGCTTTGCCCCGGGGTGGGGTTCCGATCGCCTTTGAAATTGCCCAAAGGTTGCATTTACCGCTAGATCTGTGTTTGGTGCGAAAATTAGGTGTACCGGAGCGAAAAGAGTTAGCTTTTGGGGCGATCGGTCAGAATGGTGTGCGGGTAATTAATGAAAGTATCGTTGACGACTTGCACCTATCGGAGGCGATGATGGAAAGGGTAGCAAAGGAAGAAATGATCGAATTAGAGCGACGTGATCGCTTATATCGAGGTGAACGCCCATTTCCAGTCTTGAAGGGGAAAACGATTATTCTAGTAGATGATGGGATCGCTACGGGAGCAACGATTAAAGCGGCGATTCTGACCCTGAAAGCTAGAAACCCCGCTGCTATTATTATTGCTGTTCCTATTGCGCCAGTGGAAGTCTGTGAGCAATTAGAAAAATTAGTTGATCGAGTAATTTGCCTACATAAACCCTACGAATTGAGATCGATTTCTCTTTGGTACGAGGACTTTTCCCAAACCAGCGATGAGGAAGTGCAAACACTTTTGGCCAGTGTCGATAGTTCTTTGATTCCAGTTTAGGGAATTATGAATTATGAATTATGAAGTGGGGAGACCACTTCGTGCGCGTTGCGGGGGGAGAATAAATAACAGCAATCTCCTGAAGTCAGAAGTCAGAATTAAGACTTCCGAATTCTAACTTCTGACTTCTACAGCATCGGTATCAACGGTATTGGTTGGGGAAGAAACTTCGGTTTGATTCTTAACTCCTCCTGGACGGCGATTGCGATAATCAAGAACTAATCGTGATAATTCCGTGGTTAAAAGGGTGAGGACAATCCCATCATCAATCCAACCGATAATCGGGAAAACGTCAGGAGAAATATCGAGGGGACTAAAAAGATAAACCATAGTTCCCAGAATGATAATCCAACGATATTTAGGGTGAGTAATTTTGCTGCTGTACCAGTTGTAAAAAGATTCAACAATCGGTTTCATTAATTTGTCCTCGTTCACTGGGATAATTTAATTTTGTCAGGTTCTACTTGGGGGTGATAGTGCGGTTTTACACCCATTATGTAGGGTTATCCCCGCTAATTATCCACTAAAAATGCCCCGAAGAAAATTCACCTTTAGGAATGAGCCTGAAGTATTATTACTGGATGATTAAGAGGGGAGATAGTGGCATCTTTTCCCCTATAATAGGCGATGACAAACTAATCAATTATCTGCCAGTTTAAGGATGGAAACCCTCTTTCATCTAGTTACTTTTGCCTTTGTCTTCACTTTTGGTGCCTCGGTGGGCAGTTTTTTAAACGTGGTCATCTATAGATTACCTCAGGGGATATCTCTAGTTTATCCCCCTTCCCACTGTCCGAAATGTCACCACAGGTTGGGTAAAAGCGAGAATATACCTGTTTTCGGCTGGTTATGGCTAGGAGGTCGTTGTCGCTGGTGTAAAACCCCGATTTCTGCCCGTTATCCAGCCGTCGAAACTTTTACCGGTTTGTTATTTTGTCTGGTTTTAGAAGATTTTAGCTTTTCTTGGCAGACCCTCGGCTATTGGATTCTCCTAAGTTGGTTATTAGCTTTAGCTTTGATTGATTTTGACACGATGACGCTTCCTAACTCCCTCACCCAATCGGGATTAGTTTTAGGGATAGTTTTTCAGACTCTCTTGGGTTGGCAAAATAATCAAAGTGTTATCTATCTCTTTTCAGCGATCGCTAGTGCGGTTTTAGGAGTCTGGTTATTTGATCTGATCCGGTGGGGGGGAAGTTTTGCCCTCGGACAAAGGGCGATGGGGGGAGGAGATGCCAAATTAGCGGCGATGATCGGTGCTTGGTTAGGATGGCAAGCATTATTAGTCACCGCTTTTCTGGCCTGCGCTATTGGGTCGGTGATCGGTATGACGGGCATTTTTATGGGTAAAATGGCAAAAAGACAAGCTATACCCTTTGGTCCATTTCTTGCCCTCGGCGCTCTGATGAGCGTCTTTTGGAGTGATAAGATCATCTCAGCCTATCAAACCATTTTTTTTCCTTTCTTGTAAAAAAGTTATCCTGTAATTAAATCTTGATACAATAGTCTTCCGTGTCTTGGATCACCATTAGAACAACCCCCAGTCTAGGGTAAGCCGATTGGCTACAGGAAATGCTCAAAGCTCACGACATCCCCAGTCGCGTTATCGCTATTGGCCTTGGTATTTATTGCGGCTAGGGTCATCAGGCCGCCCTACAAGTACGTCCCCAGGATCGCTGGACAGCACTTTTGTTATTAAGTCCTCTAGAAGAAAGTAGATAAATTGTCTTTATTTTAAACTATGTCTCTATTTGATTGGTTTGCAAATCGCCAAAAAACAGAACCCAAGGTTCAACAACAACAGGAACGAGAAATAGCCGATGGTTTGTGGACAAAATGCCCCAATTGCGGCGTTTTGGCCTATACGAAGGATTTATTAGCTAATCAACTGGTGTGTCTCGATTGCGGTCATCATAATCGGGTGGAAAGTGAAGAAAGAATTCGCCAGTTAGTGGATGCTAATACTTGGAATTGCCTCGATGAACAAATTCGACCGACGGATCCGCTCAAATTTCGCGATCGGAAAAGTTATAGCGATCGCATTCGAGAAACCCAAGAAAAAACCGGTCTGACGGATGCTGTCCGGACGGGAATGGGGACGATCGATGGTTTACCCTTCGCTTTAGGGGTGATGGACTTCCGTTTTATGGGGGGTAGCATGGGATCGGTGGTGGGAGAAAAACTCTGTCGTTTGACGGAACGCGCTACTGATGAAAGTTTACCCCTGGTGATCATCTGCGCTTCTGGCGGGGCGAGAATGCAGGAGGGAATGTTAAGTTTAATGCAGATGGCCAAGATTTCTGGCGCTCTTAACCGGCACCGGGAGGCAAAATTACTCTATATTCCCGTCTTGACTAATCCCACCACGGGAGGAGTCACGGCCAGTTTTGCTATGTTGGGAGATATTATTATCGCTGAACCGAAGGCTACTATCGGTTTTGCTGGTAAACGAGTAATTGAACAGACTTTGCGCGAGAAATTGCCGGAAGGTTTCCAAACATCGGAATACTTATTAAAACACGGGTTTGTCGATGCGATCGTTCCCCGTCCCCATCTCAAGAAAACCCTGGCCCAATTAATCAGTTTACATCAGCCCTTTTTCCCCTTGTTATCCCCCCTGAACAGCCATCATCAATACAGTCAACCGGAGTTAATCCCCCTGAAAACAGCCCAGGGACAAACAACAGTTTAATCCCTGTAAGACGGCCCTGGAGTTGGGAGCGCCGGAGTTGCCGGTCTGAGCTTTTGTACTAAATTTACTCGATCAGTAGTTTCAATGTAGTACAGCCCACAGCCCACACCCCGCCCCCAGGAAAAACTTTTTGTCCCAAACCCTACTTAACCGGGTTGACAGTGATCGCAAAGTCCAAAAAATTCGAGAGTATGGTAATAAACCTTGAATTGGTGGGATTTTTCGAGTTTTTCTTCCAATTCATGAACGGGACACTCATTAAAGACGATAGACCGGCCGCAATGAATACAGGTAAGATGGTGTTGGTCCTGCTGAACGGAACTGTAGAGGGATTCTCCTGTGGCTAGGGTTCTCACCTGCACTGCACCCTGTAGCTTTAGGGATTCTAGGGCGCGGTAAACAGTGGCTAACCCCATATTTTGGTCACGCTGACGGAGTTCCACAAACAATTCCTGAGCGGATACTGCCCGATTTAAGGTTTTGAGTAAGTGGATAATGCGCTCTTGCGATCGGGTGCGTTGGGATTTCATATCAAAAAGGTCAGCGATCAAAATTAATTCTATGCCAAAAAATTATCAGTGCTGTATTTATGTTACCCTGCGTCCTTCGGTTCTCGATCCGGCGGGCACGGCGGTAGAGTCGGGATTAAAGCAATTAGGTTATGATACTGTGGCTGGGGTGCGAATTGGTAAGTATATTGAGCTTACTGTGACAGCAGCGGATGAAACCAGCGCCCGCGCACAATTGGATCAAATGTGCGATCAACTATTGGCTAATCCTGTGATTGAAAATTATCGCTTTGATTTGCATTGTCAGTAGATAGGGTATAGAGATTAGGGGATAGGGAAATGGGGAAATTCACCCAATACCCCAATACCCCAACACCCATCTGATGAGAGCTTTCTGCACAATGAATTAACCAAGTTAAAAATTATGAAGTTTGGGATTATTGTTTTCCCCGGATCGAATTGCGATCGAGATGTGGCAACGGTGACGGAGGGGATTTTTCAGCAACCTACCCGCTATATTTGGCATCAAGAGACGGATTTAGGGGATGTGGATGTGATCGTGGTGCCGGGGGGATTTAGTTACGGCGATTATTTGCGCTGTGGTGCGATCGCTCGATTTTCGCCAGCAATGAAAACTGTCCGAGAAGAAGCCGAAAAAGGTAAATTAGTTTTAGGCATCTGTAACGGTTTTCAGGTATTAACGGAAATTGGGCTGCTACCCGGTGCGTTAATTCGCAATCGCGATCTACATTTTATCTGCGATCGAGTGCCGGTAAAAGTGGAAAATAATCAATCTGTCTGGACGCGGGGTTATCAACCGCAACAGGTGCTTAATTTGCCCATTGCTCACGGGGAAGGGCGTTATTATGCCGCAGAAGATACGTTAAAATCCCTAGAGGATAACGGACAAATTCTCTTTCGTTACTGTACTTCCACAGGAGAGGTGAATGAGTCAGGGAACCCTAACGGATCATTAAATAATATTGCAGGAATTACCAATAAAGCAGGAAATGTGCTAGGAATGATGCCTCATCCGGAACGGGCTGCCGATCCGCTGCTCAATTTGACCGATGGTAGTCTATTATTTCGGGAGTTGATCAATTGTTGTTGACTAGACCTCTTGTAAAAATCAAAAATTGTTGTTAGGGTCAGGAGTCAGTAGCCGGTCGTCAGGAGTCAGGAGAATTAAAAATGAATAATAATCAATTAAATGGTCTATTTACCGACTTTAGGCAATTTAATCCTTATTTTTGCCCTTTTTCAACCCTCAAGTAGTTGGGTTTTTGGGGTTTTGGGGTTTTAGTTGAAATTTCCCTGATAAGTAGCTGGTTATAATTAAATTAAAAATGGACTTTAGGTTCGATCCCCCCTGCCCCCCTTGATAAGCTATCCCTTATAGGGATCTTTCTTAACAATTTTTGCAGTAAGCACTCCAACCCTTATCCTGACTTGATTTCAGTTTTTTCTTTGTCAGTAAGGGTGTCAACAAGGA